>DAOVZV010000135.1 GCA_030634925.1 Sulfurovum sp. | reverse complement strand
TACTCAAAAAGACTGTTAATCCTAGTTTGGAGATTAAGGGCTTTTTGCCAACTATGTATTCTGGTCAGAACAATCTATCCAAGCAGGTGTTATCAGATTTGAGTCATCATTTCAAAGATAAGCTTTTTCATACTAAAAAGAGCAAAGATTGTATAGTCGTGCCTAGAAGTATCAAAATAGCAGAGAGTCCTAGCTTTGGTCAGCCTGTAATATCTTATGCTATGAACTCTACTGGTTCTGTGGCTTATAGAGATTTGGCAAGTGTTATTATAAAGGGTTGATATGGCATTAGGTAGAGGATTGGGAGAGATTTTACTAGAAGTAGAAGAGGCTTACGAAAAAGACCTTAGTGATATAGGTAGTTTCGAGATGGAAGCACAAGGGGCTAGGGTAGAGGATTTGGATGTAGATAGTATCTCTCCAAATCCATTTCAGCCAAGAAAGTACTTTGATGAACAGGCTCTAAAGGAGCTTAGTCAGTCTATACTAGACCATGGATTGCTTCAGCCAATAGTAGTAATAGAAAAGGAAGATGGTTATCTTCTCATAGCAGGAGAACGCCGTCTTCGTGCATCTAGGATGGGCAAACTAACTCATATCAAAGCGATTATAGCAGATGTGGAGATAGATGAGATTAGGCTTCGAGAGTTATCACTCATAGAGAATATACAAAGAGAAAATCTAAATGCCATAGAGTTGGCTCACTCATACTCTGAACTGCTAGTTGTCCACAATATTACAGATATTTCTTTGGTAGTACACAAAAGTCGTTCTCAGATTAGTAATACTATCCGACTATTGAACCTATCAGAATATGTACAAAATTATCTAATTGATGGAAGTGTATCACAAGGACACGCCAAAGTATTAATAGGTCTAAATGAGCCTACTCAAAAGATAATCATAGATAGTGTCATAGCACAAAAGCTAAATGTAAGAGAGACTGAAACTCTAGTCAAAAGATATAAAAACAATCTAATTCAAAAGCCTATAAAAATAGAGAAGAAGTATATACTCAAAAGCTATGAAAAAGAGTTGAAGAGTTCTCTTCCATTCAAGTACAAAATAAAAGATAAAAACCTTATTATAAGCCTAGATAATGAAAAAGATATTAAAAACTTTCTCACATTAATCAAAAAATCATAAGATTTAATCAACATCTCATCTCCAAAATGATAGAATAATGCGAAATTACACGAGGAGTTTGAATGCTTGATATACATTTACCATTGATGTTGTTCGTTCTTATTTTATTTCTAACCCTACTTGTTCTTTTGAATAATATGCTAGTTCAGCCATTGGTACAATTTATGGATGATAGAGATGAAGCAATAGCAAAAGATTTGGAAGCAGCAAAAGGTTTTAGTAATAATAGCGACGAGCTAAATATGAGAGCAGATGAGATTATTAGCAAAGCTAAAAATGAAGCTGCAGGGATTAGACACAACGCAATCAATACTGAGAAGACATTGGCTGTAAGTAAAGTCCTAGCTAAACAAGATGAACTAGAGAATAAATATAATGAATTTCTAGTAGAACTCACTGCAGAAAAAGAGAACCTTAAAAACTCTCTACTTTCTCAAATGCCTCTTTACAAAGAGAGCTTAAAAGCTAAATTTAGCAAATTATAGGAAGAGGATGAATATGAAAAAAGTAGTACTATTATCTCTGTTTATGATACCTGCTGTAGTCTTGGCTAGTGCTGATGCAGAAACGAGTCGTTATTTTATGCAGACTGGTAGAGAGAACGATTTTATCCCTAGAGTGGTAAACTTCACTATCTTTGTTGGACTTCTATATTATCTTCTAGCTAACCCTATCAAGAGCTTCTTCAAAGATAGAAGTGCTGGTATAGAGGGACAACTAGCAGAGATAGAGCAGAAGCTTCAAGATGCAAAAGATAAAGAAAAAGAGGCACAAACTCGTCTTGATGAGAGCGAAAAAAGAGCAGATAGTATCATAGCAGATGCAAAAGCAGAAGCTATATATCTAGCAGAACAAATCGCAAAATCAAATAAAAGTGAATTAGCTATTTTAGAGAAACAACTAGAAGAGAAGATTGACTTAGCAGAAAAAAAGTCCGTAAGAGCTATTATCAATGATGTATTGAGTGAGAATATCACGAATGCTGATATTATGTTAGATGAAGTCAAAGTAGTTGATATTATATCGAAAAAGGTAGCATAATATGGAAGAGTTAATAGCAAAAAGATATGCAAATGCACTATCTTCGGTTAGCAAAAATCTTCCAGAGCTTTTGGAGACATTAAATTTACTTGCAGAAGTTATAGATACAAAAGAGGTCAAAATAACTTTGACTTCTCCTATAATATCTAGTGAAGAAAAAAGAGATATGGTATTGAGTGCATTAGGTAAAAACCCTGATGCTTCTTTGGTAAACTTCATCAAAATTTTAGGTGAAAATAGAAGACTTGACTTGATACCAACTATCACAAAAGTACTAAACGCTCAACAACAACGAATATCAAATGAGTATGAGGGTGTATTACATAGTGCTTCAACACTAGACGCTGATACACTATCAAATCTTGAAGGGACACTCGCCAAATATACTGGAGCAACAATTAAATTGAAGCAAGAGAAGAGTGAATTAGATGGATTGAGAGTTTTGGTAGATGATTTGGGCATAGAGGTAAACTTCTCAAAGCAGAAAGTTAAAGAACAACTAATTGATTTCATTACGAAATCATTATAGTTATCCAATTTAGAAAGGAGTATCAGTGGCAGTTAAGTTACAAGCAGATGAGATAAGTTCAATCATCAAAGAGAGAATTGAAAATTTTGAAATTGATGTAGATATCAATGAGGTAGGAAAAGTAGTAGGTATCGCAGATGGCGTTACAACAGTATATGGTCTAAACAATGTTATGGCTGGAGAAGTTGTAGAGTTTGAAAACGGTGCTAGAGGACTTGTATTGAACCTCGAAGAGGCAAATGTAGGTGTTGTTATACTAGGTTCTAGTAATGGTATCGTTGAGGGAATGAGTGTAAAAAGAGTAGGTGACCTACTCAAAGTTCCTGTTGGCGATTCATTTATGGGTAGAGTAGTAAATGCACTTGGTGAGCCAATAGATGGTAAAGGTGTAGTAGAATCAGCAGAGAGTAGATTTGTAGAAGAAAAAGCACCAGGGATTATGGCTAGAAAGTCAGTTCATGAGCCTCTTCAAACAGGTGTCAAAGCTATTGATGCACTTGTTCCAGTTGGACGAGGTCAAAGAGAGCTTATCATTGGTGATAGACAAACAGGTAAAACTACTCTAGCAATAGATACAATCATCAACCAAAAAGGTCAAGATGTTGTATGTATATATGTAGCTATTGGTCAAAAGCAATCAACAGTAGCTGCTACAGTTAAAAAGTTAGAAGAACATGGTGCTATGGATTATACTATCATCGTAACAGCAGGTGCTGCTGAATCTTCTGCTTTACAGTTCCTAGCTCCTTATGCTGGTGTAACTATGGCTGAGTACTTTAGAGACAATGGTCGCCATGCAGTTATCTTCTATGATGACCTTTCTAAACATGCTGTTGCATATAGAGAGATGTCACTTATTCTGAGAAGACCTCCAGGTAGAGAAGCGTATCCAGGAGATGTATTTTATCTTCACTCAAGACTACTCGAAAGAGCTGCTAAACTTTCAGATGATTTGGGTGCAGGTTCAATTACAGCGTTCCCTATCATTGAGACACAAGCAGGAGATGTTGCAGCGTATATCCCTACAAATGTTATCTCTATTACAGATGGTCAAATCTTCCTAGAGACTGACTTGTTCAACTCAGGAATTAGACCAGCTATCAATGTTGGACTATCTGTTTCTCGTGTTGGTGGTGCAGCTCAAATCAAGGCAACTAAACAAGTTTCTGGTACATTAAGACTTGACCTTGCTTCATTTAGAGAGCTTCAAGCATTTGCACAGTTTGCATCTGATTTGGATGACTATACTAGAGGACAACTAGAGCGTGGACAAAGAATGGTAGAAGTTCTTAAGCAAGGTCCTTATGCTCCTGTACCTGTAGAGAAACAAGTTATTATTATATTTGCTGGTGCAAATGGTTTCTTGGATGATATTGAAGTATCTTCTGTAACAAAATTTGAAGCAGAGCTTATGCCATTTATGGAAGCTAAGTATTCAAATATCCTTGATGCTATTAGAAATGAGAAAAAAATCTCTGATGATACTGATGGAGACTTACGCAAAGCTATCGAAGACTTCAAAGCTTCATTTGCTGGTTAAGAAAGGCTAATTATGGCTAATTTAAAAGAGATAAAGCGTAAGATTGGTTCTGTCAAAAACACACAGAAGACGACTAACGCTATGAAGCTTGTCTCTTCTGCTAAACTGAAAAGAACAGAAGAACTAGCTAAAAAGTCTAGAGTCTATGCTGCGAAATTGACTGAACTCTTGAATGAGATTGCAGGAAAAATGCAAAATACAAATGTTGATGGATTGGATAATGTATATTTCAAAAATATAGAAAATCCATCAAAAGTAGATATTGTATTCATCACAGCAGACAAAGGTCTTTGTGGTGGATTTAATTCACAAACGATCAAAAGAGTGAATCAACTCATTACTGATTATAAAGCACAAAACATAAAAGTACGTCTTAGAGCAGTGGGTAGAAAAGGTATCGATTTTTTCAAATTCAATAATCTTGAATTAACGAGT
>DAOVZV010000039.1 GCA_030634925.1 Sulfurovum sp. | reverse complement strand
TTATCTCCTAAATCTTCAACTCTAATAGTCTCAAACTCTTTTGTCAAAGCCAATCTTCCTCTTTTTGAGCGTTTACGGCTGTCGCTTATTGGGTCTTTATATACATCTCTCCATTTTCCATTTATGCGTATTGCTGAGGCTTTCATCGCAAAGGCGAAATTATCACGGTTTGGGTGTTGTAGTAATCCTCCTCCCATTCCAAATGCTATATTATCAGCAGAATATCCCTCTTGTTTGAGTGCTTCTAATATCTCTTTGATTGCTTTGGCATCTACGCCATCACCTTGTATAATGCGTACGCTATCGTCTAGGACGATATATCCTTTGCTATTACGGTATCCTCCAAATGCTTCATAGACTCTTTTCATAATATCTAGTACCATTGTTTTTGGGTCACCTGAATCAGGACGAATAACTAGGGTTGCACCTGACTTTTTGACCTCTTCTTTTAGGGTTATACCCCAAATATTACTTACGGCATTGTATATGTCATACGAGTCTGATACCACGGCAAAGATTTTACCCTCTCCTGCGAACTGTTTTATCATATTGGTATAAGCATCTGTTTCACCCTCTTTGCCCCAGCTTGTCATTGTAGAGTGTTCACTAGCAGGGATAGAAAATCCTGCCATATTTGCATTATAATATCGTCTTGCCCCTACAATGGCACTAAGTGTATCTGTACCTTGGAAATTTACTAAGTGAGCCATTCCACCCAACATTGCTGACTCTTGGCTTGATGTACCTCTTGCTCCAAAATCGTGTAGTTTAAATGGTAGTTGTGCTTGTGTATCGTCACTTGTTTGGTCTAGGTATCCTTTGATAATCTCTTTGATACCATAAGAGATTGTGGCTACTGTGGTGGGATACCAAATTGCTCTTAGTAATGCTGTTTCTATGTATGAAGTTAGCCAAGGTACTCTAGGGTCTGTGTTTATGACTTGAACTAATGGACTTTTGAGTGGGATTAATGAACCCTCTGCTACAGCAGATATTTCAATAGGCAAGTATCCATTATACTCATCTAAGATATATTGCCAATCATCTGTATTGAAAGGCAAACCGTGAGCTGTGAGTATCTCTTTGGCTTCATCTATATCGCTTTGGATAAAAGGTGTAAGTAAATAGGCTTTGATAAATGCTTGTAGTCCAAAAAATAGTGTCCTATCTTCGTCTCCACCTCTTGCTTCTATATATGAAGAGATAAATTCACTTCCTTTTGGATATTGTAAGTAGTGGCTTGATTTGTAGCTATCTGTATTTAGTATTATATTTGTGTTGTTCATAGAAAATCCTTCTATTTTATAATGTTTGTTTTTTACTGTCTATCAGTTTAAAACATATATTTTATCCGACCATTGCCTGAATAATATGAAAATGGTCTTCAAACATCATCTCTGGTTTTATATCTGCAAATGGTATCCAAAAGGCTCTTTTTGCATCATCTCCTCCTTTGACTTTGGGGAGTTTATCGCCTTTGAGTTCTATCAAGTAAGCGTGTGTGATGGTTCGTCCTCTTTGTGAGCGATGTGGGTCATCAAATACTGCTTGTTTGGTGATACTTCCTTCCAACACTGGCAAAGGGACTTTGATTTTGGTCTCTTCTTTGAGTTCTCGTAGCATCGCAGTTTTGAGTGGTTCATCTTGGTTTACAAATCCTCCTGCTAATGCCATTAGTCCTTTTGAGGGTTGGGCTTTCCTCTCTATGAGCAAGATATGACCTGATTGTATGACTACTGCATCTACAGTTACAAATATCGGAGGGTAGGGGGCATTATCCCAGCTTGATTTGTATTTTTTGATAAATGCAAATTCATCTTTGATATTGATATATTCGTCTGTTTGGGCAAACTTATCCAATAATATAGAAACGCTAATATTTAGGTTTTGATTGAAATCTTTATCACTAAAATAAGCCTCTCTAATATCTGTAGAAGATATATTATCAAAGTTCTCTATCTCTATTCTTTGCCATTGTGGAAAATCTGATAGATATGATGATGAGTGGTCTTTTTGGTGTCCTATGATACCGATATTAATATCTGAGCCTATCTTTGTGTGCGTGACTCCTGATACAATTTGTTGGATTGATTTAATCCATAATTGGTTGTTGTAGGTATAGTCAAGTAGAGGAAATGCCAATATTTTGTTATTTTCTGTTTTAGAAAATGCACAACGCATCAAGGCTTCTCGTTCATTGAAATCCCAAGGATTACGCACAGTGCGTGGCTGATGGGCTGAACCGATAAGTACAATGATTTTGTCTGATAAAGATAGTGCTTTTCGAACTACTTGTTCGTGACCTGTGTGAAATGGCTGAAATCTGCCAATAAAAATAAGATAATCGTATCTCATCACTAAACTCCTTAGTGTGAATTTACTTAAAGTGGGTCTATCCCGTAATAAGTATTATATGTATCAAGAAATCCTCTTGATAATTTTAGTATATCATAAAAAATAGTGAATAGCAACCGTTGAGGGTTGCTAATAGTTTATTATTTACCTAGTTCGTTCATAGCTTTTTCTAGCAAATCACGAAGAGAAAGAGTAGCTAGAGCGTTACTTCCTGTCTTTTCCATAATTGCAAAAGCGTGTAGGTGAATTCTTGAATCTACACCAGAACAAGACATAATGATATTTGCATTATCTGCTTTGATATCAAGACTTTGCATGTGTCCTAATCCTAGTTTGTCTGTTACTTCGTGTAGGTTTCTGAAATCTTCATTGAAACGCATAGATGTTTCATCTAGGTTGTTTACTTTTGAAGTATCAGATACCAATACCTCTCCTGTGTAGTCACTAAGTACTGCACCCATATAGCCATTTATTTTTGATAATTCGTCAAATAAACTTTTGTCAATCATATTTAATCCTTTAGTTTTTATGTTAAAGTGATTATACACTTTATTATTTTTAATAGAACTTATGATTATCTACAATTGTAATGATTTAAGTAAATATCTGATACTATCTTACTCTAAATAATAATTTGAGGTAGGAGATATGTTTTGATAGATAAAGTATTTAATCGTTTGATTGATGATATTACACTAGAATTAGAACAAACAAATGATAAGTCTGAAATCCTAGCAATAATATATGATGCTATCAAAAAGATTGTCCCATCTGATGAGATACATATATTGTCTGTAGATAATGAGAATAAAATGGCGTATGATATAGAAGATAATAATCTATCTTGTGCATTAGATGGTAGTGGTGTTTTGTGTCAGTTGTATCAATCTCATCAGCCACTTTTGGTCAATGATGTATCTCGGAGTCTATTGTATAATAGAGATATAGATAGTTTAGGCAAAGAAAATGTATCAAAAATACTCACTATCCCTATCTTACAATATAATTCATCTAAAAATATGTTGGGTATTGTATGGGTAGCTCTCAAAAAAGGATATAGGCAGTTTATCCAAGAAGATATAGATAATCTAGTTAAATTTATCAATAATATCAAAAATAGAATATTTGAGATGGACACGGATAAGAAAGATAGTGCAAATCATAGATTATTGGAGTGTCAAGAGGCAAAGAGAGTATTGGAGACTAGAATAGCTAGAGATGAGAACTATTTTGCTTCTACTATTCATGATATACGAACTCCTATGAATGCTGTGATAGGTTTTATGGAGCTTATGCTTATAAGTGAGAATGATGAGCAGAAAAGAGATTATATAAATTCTACACTCAAAAGTGGTGAGCAGATGGTATCTCTAATCAATGATATTTTGGATATGAGCAAGGTATCTAGTGGTAAGATGACTGTAGATAAGAATGATTTTTACTCTTTGGAAGCGTTTGAGGATATAGCAAAACTATTTTATAATAGTATCATCAAGAAGAGTATCAAATTTAATATATATATAGACCCCAAACTACCATCTATGATACACTCTGATATATATCGTATCAAACAGATAATAAACAATCTACTAAGTAATGCGATGAAGTTTACGCCAGAAGAGGGAGAGGTGAGATTTGAAGCTATATATGATAAGCTAAAATCTACCATTAGAATAGATATAACAGATACGGGTATAGGTATAGCCAAAGATAAGCAAAAGAGTATATTTAATCCTTACACACAAGAAGAGAACTCAACATCTAGCCAGTATGGTGGAACGGGACTAGGATTGGCTATATCTCAACAGCTGAGTATATTGCTAAATGGTAATCTTACTGTAGAGAGTGAACAAGGAGAAGGTAGTAAATTTACTCTACAGCTTCCTTGTGAGAAAAATGTATCAAAAGAACCTGCTATAGACAAGAGTAATCTTGATAATACAAATATGCTATTTTATTCTCCATCTATGATATATACAGAGTTTGATACTATCAAGAGATATTTTAATGATATGGATATAAATTATGATTATTGGCAAAGTGGAAAAGGTGACTATAGCGATGGACGGAGTATATTGTTTATAGATGTATCTCATGCACAGAGACAATCAGACAAGATACAGAGCTTTTTGGATGAGGGTGGACTTATCATATTTTTGGGAAATAATTTTGAGACAGAAGATTATAATTTCAAAGGTAATTTCAAGATTTTACACAATCCTATCTTGCCAAATATACTATTTGATAAGATAAATCAGCTTATCAACCCAGAAGCACTAGACAAGACACAAGATAATAAACTTCTCAATAATAAATCACTTAAAGGTCTTAATGCGTTGGTGATGGATGATAGTCGTATCAATCTAAAGCTTATGAGTGAGATACTCAAGAAGTTTGAGCTTACAGTCAAGACTGCT
Source organism: Sulfurovum sp. (assembly GCA_030634925.1). Lineage (GTDB taxonomy): Bacteria > Campylobacterota > Campylobacteria > Campylobacterales > Sulfurovaceae > Sulfurovum. The sequence continues at coordinate 3,306 of DAOVZV010000039.1, read as the reverse complement.
CTCAATCCAAAAGAGGGACTAGCTACATTGGAAGAAGAAGTTTTTGATGTGATATTTATAGACCAAAATATGCCTATACTCAATGGAGATGAGGCAATCACAATAATCAGAGAAAATGAGAAGAAAAATGGCACGAAACCTGCTTTGATATATGGTCTTACTGGTGAGACAAATGATGAGATAAGAGATAAATTACTCAACGCAGGAGCAGATGCTATATTTACAAAGCCTGTACATATAGCAGAGATTTATGAAGCGATAGCTATAATAAAAGACTAAGGGATAGAGAATGCAATTTACCATCAAGAAATATATCAACTGTCCTCAATGTGGTGATGCGTTGCCTTTGTATTTCTCTTATGCCAAGATAGCTCAATGTGACTCTTGTAAATCTACGATATTTATAGAAGATGAGGCTGTACGATTGGCAGGAGAGAGTAGTGTATTGTCTGATGAGGTATCACTAATCAAGCTAAATACACCATTTTTCTATGAAGCTAAAAGTTATCTACCTATTGGGATGATACGATACTCTTATGGTAGAGGATTTTGGGAAGAGTGGTGGCTAGATGACAATCTAGGAGGAAGTCTTTGGCTAAGTGTAGATGAGGGTGATATGGTACTAGAGAAACTCGTAGATAGTAAGTATGAACCATCTATATTTGATAGTGCCAAAGTAGGTGATATGATAGAAGCAGGGTGGATGATAAGTGAGATAGGAGATGCTGTTTGTGATGGTTTTGTAGGTTCTTTGCCTCATATCGTGACCAAAGGTAGTAGCTACAAGTATATCCACTTATCTGGTGCGAATGCTAGACTTCAGACACTTGAGCTGATTGATAGTACGGTCTATACATATAGTGGCAAGTGGATAAATAGCTACAACATCAAGAAGATAGTATGAATTATTACTCTATCAAATGTACCAACTGTGGAGCTCCTCTCAATATCCGTGGTGGTGGTAGGATAAATAGTGTCACTTGTGAGTATTGTATGAGTGTACTAGATATGAATGATAACTATGCAGTTCTTAGTAAGTTTAGCAATGTAGTCCGACCAGATACACCATTCAAATTAGGTATGCAAGGCAATATCAATGGTATAGATTGGGTGATTATCGCTTGTGTAACATACAAGACTAGTTATCCTGAGGATGACCCTTGGAGTGAGTTTTCTCTATACTCTCCTCTATATGGATATGCGTGGCTAGTATATGAAGAGGGTAATAAACTATCATTTTCCAAGAGAGTAAGAGATTTTGATTTATATACATGGGAGAAAAAGAGACGACCAAAGACCTCATTTTACAAGAAAAGTCACTATCTACGAGCAGAAAAACCATACAATGCTTTTATATCCTTTGTAGAAGGAGAGCTTAGTTGGATAGCCAAAAAGGGTCAGAAGGTCAAGTGTTGGGATTATGCAAATAGCAAAAGTAAAAGCCTAACCATAGAACAGACCAAAGATGAGATAGAGGTATATCATACTGATAAGCTAGATACCAAAAAAGTCTATGATAGCTTTGGTATAGATAGTAGTGATTTACCATTACCTCCTGAGCCAATATCTACAAATACTATTATATCATTAGGAGTGTTATTTCTGATGATTTTTTTATCTTTTATCGTCCAGTCAAATGTATATAACAAGCCCTATACAGTCAAAGATGCTCATAGCTCGTTTATCATATCTAGTGGATTTATGACCAAAGTATCTATAGATGCTACGAGTAATAGCCGTCTAAAAGATTTCTCTATACGCATACGACCACAACGAGAGGATAGACCATATTTTTATATAGATATAAACAAAAGTGTATTTGAAGGCAAAAATTTAGGTGCTACTTGGGGTACTTCTGCTGATTATACAAATGTATTTCTCAATATGAAAGAGGGAACTTATACTATAGATATTAAAAACGGAAAATTGGTCACAGTCAATATAGAACAGAGATATATAGCCCTTGATTATATTATGATGATGCTAGGTTTGTATATTATATTTGGTATAGCTACTATGATATATAGGATAAATAAAAACCATCATATATTATATGGATTTATAGCATTTATCATAGGCTCATATACGATAGGTATAGGTATGACAATTGTTATACTCATCGGGTATGTGGCATATATCAATTACCAAAAAGGCAAGGTGAAATAATGCTAAGAGTAATATCTATAATGCTAACTACACTAACCGTAATCAGTATCATCGCTACATATTCAGGACAAGGACTAGAGAGTATATCATCAGGATATACTTCATCTGGGTCATCATCTACTTCTGTGAGGTCATATCACTCTGGTAGTTCTAGTAGTAGTAGCAGTAGTGGGTGGAGTAGTGGAAAATAAATTTAGGAGAAATATATGGAACAGATAATATCAACATTGGTTTATACAGGATTAGGATTAGGAGTTTTTATCATAGCACTAATAGTTATGGAAGTAGCTACGAAGTTTTCTATACGACACAAAGTAGTAGAAGATGGTAATATTGCATTGGCCATAGTATTGGCTTCTGTTATAGCATCATTGGGTATGATAATCTCATCAGCGATACAGTAGAGTTGTCCACAGAGACTAAATACAAAGAGACAGCACTACTCTTTGGTACATTTGTTATTGCTATATGTGGATTGGTATATCAGCTATTAGAGAGTACTATATCTTCTTATCTTTTGGGAGATTCTATATATCAGTTTTCTCTGATTATAGGACTATTTATGAGTTCTATGGGGATTGGTGCATGGATTTCTAGGTTTATTGAAGATGGACTAGAAAAAGCATTTGTAGTTTTGCAAATGTCTATAGCATTACTCGGTGGATTTAGTGCATTTATACTCTTTTATGCCTTTGCTTATATCGGTAATTATGAGGCTTTTTTGTATATTGTCACTATATCATTGGGTACTATGCTAGGTATTGAGATACCTATCATCATACGCATACTCAAAGAGAGCTTTTCTCTAAAGACAAATATATCCAATGTATTTACAGTAGATTATATAGGTGCATTGTTTGCTTCTTTGCTTTTTCCTCTAGTTCTTATGCCCAAACTAGGACTGATGCAGACGGCATTTTTGTTTGGTGGACTCAATCTATTTGTGGGTTCATTGGCACTATTTATATTTTACAAGATATTGGGGTATAGATATCTCATATCTACACTTATCATAGGGATACTTCTTGTGACAGGATTTGTCAAATCAAATAGCTTGACTGCTATGATAGAAAAAAAGCTATACCAATATCCAATAGTATATAGCCTACAAACTCCATACCAAAAGATAATCATCACATC
>DAOVZV010000090.1 GCA_030634925.1 Sulfurovum sp. | reverse complement strand
TTGAAGCCAAATCTTCCAATCTATCATCATAAAAATTCCTCTCTCTAAATCGTCCAGCTTTTTGGATAGCTTCCATCTCTTTTTTGTACATTGATTTAATCTCCTTATCCAAAACTCTACTTCAAATCCAACATTCTCTGTAAAGCCATATTTGCATATTTTGCTACTTCAGGTTCTACTATTATCTCGTTTATTGGTTTGTCGTCTTCTATGGATTTGAGTGTGAGATACAGGTCTTCTAGTGTGGTCTCATTCATAGTTGGACACTCTGGTTTGGTAGATGATAGTACAAATGTATTCTCTTTTCTCATTCTATTTACTAGATTGTACTCTGTACCTACTGCTACTTTTTGGTCTGGGTCTAATTGGGCTACATATTTGATGAGTTGTGAAGTAGAGCCTGAAAAATCTGAAGCCAATACTACAGCAGGGTCGCATTCAGGGTGTACAGCTATCTTAATCTCGGGATATTTTTCTCTATAAAACTCTATATCATCTACTGTAAATAGCTGATGGACAGAGCAGAAACCATTGAAACATATTATATCTGCTTCTTTGGGGTCGCAATCGTCTATGCCTATCACACAAGATTTGAGTCCCATCTGTATAGCAAAGTTCTGACCCAAACATCTATCAGGTACAAATAGTATTTTTTTACCACTCTCCAATCCCTTGGATATGATAGCAAAGGCATTTGATGAGGTACATACAAATCCACCCATAGCACCCACTTTGGCTTTGACTGATGCATCTGAATTGATATATGTGATTGGTAGTATATTATCCCTATCTATCCCTTTATCTACCATATACTGTACAGACTCCTCAAAATATACACCATCCATCATCCTAGCCATAGCACAACAAGCTATCTTTGGCATCAATACTCGTTTGTGTGGAGCTATTACCTTGACACTTTGTCCCATAAACCCAACACCACAAAATACAACCCACGGATTTTTGTCATCATTACATCGTCTAGCCAATTCCAAGCTATCGCCTGTAATATCTCCCATCTCAAATACTTCATCTCGTTGATAGTAGTGAGCTACTACAGTCACATCTAGCTTCTCTTTTAGTCTATTTATCTCTGATTTGTAGTCTATATTCATATTTATCCTTTTTTATTGTGGCTATTTTATCAAAATTCAGTTAAAATTACAAAACAAATCAAAATATGGAACAATTATGGACTTTCTAAATCAAAACATAGTGCTATACCTAACAGTTTATCTACTAGCAGGTGTCCCTTTTGGCTATCTTCTTGCCAAATTTTTTGCAGGTGTAGATATTAAAAACGAAGGTAGTGGCAACATCGGTGCAACCAATGTCATCAGAGTAGTAAAAGAGAAAGATGCCAAACTAGCCAAAAAGCTAGGTATCATTACCTTTGTACTAGATGCTTTCAAAGGTGTAGCAATCATATTATTAGCGATGTATCTCGACGCTCCTGATAGTGTATTGTGGACTATTGCCGTATTGGCAGTTATAGGTCATTGTTTCTCTATATTCCTATCTTTTGAGGGAGGAAAAGGAGTAGCTACTGGGTTTGGTGTACTCTTTTTGATGATGCCAGTACCTGCGATTATCGCTATTAGTATATGGTTCGTATCTGCCAAAGTACTCAAAATATCATCCCTATCATCTCTAATTGGTGTCTTCTCATTTGTGATACTCTCACATATTATGTTCCCCGAAGTAGCAGGAATAGGGACACACGCTCCTATCTGGATTATAGCCTTTATCATAGCATACAAGCACATACCAAACATAGTAAGACTATTCAAAAAAGAAGAGGTCAAAGTATAGATGACCATCCACATAGAAGCATTAAGCTTTGATGTGATTATAGGTCTGCTAGACTTTGAGAGAGTCACCCCCCAAAGGGTGATAATAGACATAGAACTATTATATGACTATAGCGATGATGATTTTATCAATTACGCCACTATAGCACAAATGATAGAGTCCCACCTAAATCAAAAAAAATACAAACTCCTAGAAAACGCCCTAATAGGTCTAAAAGATATTATCCAAACCACCTACCCACAAACTAAAACTTTAAAAATCAAGATTAATAAGCCAAATATTATGTCAAATTGTAGTGTTGGATTGAGTTGTTTTTGGGAGTTATCCGTGTAAGGATTTAATGTTATAATATATCAAGGAGAGTAATTATGCAAACTATACAAATACAAGACTCTTTTATATCAACTCTATTAGAAACCAAATTTTATAATGATAAATCTAAATTAGTAGAGGCGATAAAAGAGCTTTTCCAAATAAAATCTAAGCTTGAAACCCAAGAGTACAATCTTCTAAAAGCTTATGATAGAGGAGAATTATCTATAGGTCAAGTAGCTACAATTTTAAATCTTCCAAAAGTTGAAGTAATAGAACTTTTAGAAAAATATGATATTCCTTTTATTCGTGTAGATAGTGAGTATTTGGAACAAGAATTTAGTGCATTTGAGTAAATATATGAATATTGTAGTTAGTGATACCACAGCACTTATCATACTTGCTAAATCTGATAGCTTAATTTTATTATCAAATCTTTTCAAAGAGATTTATATTCCACAAGCTGTTTATGATGAGTTGATGATAAAAGATGATATTGTCAAATATAGAATAGAAGAATTTAATCAAATATCTATTAAAAATATATCTAATCAGAAAATACTACAAAGTATTCAAAAACTAAATATTGACAAAGGTGAAGTTGAAGCAATTAGCTTGGCAATAGAACTAAATTTAAAACTTATCATAGATGAACGAAAAGGTAGAAAAATAGCTTTAGCACAAGGGCTTAAAATAGTAGGAGTTCTAGGTATATTAATAGAAAACTATAGACAAGATTTTCTATCTTTATCTGAAACACATTTTTCTTTTAAACTTTTTAAAGCAAATGGATTAAGAGTTAGTGTTGAGTTAGAGAAAGTATTTTTTGATAGGTTAAGAGCATAAATTAGACATTAAAATCTTCAATATTAATTTTTCCCAACAGTTTGGGGTCTCTTATGATATAATGCTACCAAAAAGTGCATATAATGAATAAAAAACTACACCTTGTGAGTCTTGGCTGTACCAAAAATCTTGTAGATAGTGAAGTGATGCTTGGACGGCTCAAAGATTATGAGATAACAGATGATAATACTATTGCTGATGTGATTATTGTCAATACTTGTGGCTTTATCGATGCTGCCAAAGAGGAGAGTATTAATACTGTTCTCAATCTTCATGATGAGAGAAAAGAGAACTCTATATTGGTGATGAGTGGGTGTCTGAGTGAGAGGTATAAAGAGGAGCTTCAAAAGGATATGCCAGAGATAGATATATTTACTGGTGTTGGTGATTATGAGAAGATAGATGAGTTGATAGCTTCTCGTCAGAGTACATTTAGTCCAGAGGTTTATCTAGCTACAGAGAGTTCTGGTAGGGTTATCACGGGGTCAAATTATCATGCTTATATCAAGATAGCAGAGGGTTGTAATCAGGCTTGTTCTTTTTGTGCTATTCCTAGTTTCAAGGGTAAACTGCACTCTCGTAGTTTGTCTTCTATATCCAAAGAGGTATCCAATCTTGTGTCACAAGGTTATAGTGATTTCTCTTTTATCTCACAAGATAGTTCTAGCTATGGTAGGGATATGAGTTTGGGTGATGGACTGATTAATCTCATACAAGATATAGAGAAGATAGATGGTGTGGTATCTGCTCGGATATTGTATCTGTATCCTAGTACAACTACTTTGGCTTTGATTGATGCTATATCAGACTCAAAAGTATTTCAGACATATTTTGATATGCCTATTCAGCATATAGAAGATGGGATGCTTAGGAGTATGAAGAGAGGATTTGGAGAGAAGAAGACCAAAGAGTTATTGGATTATATGAGAGCAAAACCCAACTCATTTGTGCGTACTTCGCTTATCGCAGGACATCCACAAGAGAGTGAGGAGAGTTTTGAGATACTATGTAAGTTTATGATAGATTTTGGATTTGATAGGTTCAATACATTTGCTTATTCCAATGAAGAGACTACTAGTGCTTATGATATGACACAGATAGATAGTGATACTATCAATAGCAGAGCCGATATACTCGGAGAAATAGCCAAAGAGAGTACGATTTTGTCATTAGAAAAGATGGTAGGAGAGAGTGTAGAGTTGGTGATAGACAAAGAGAGTGATGAGCATGAGTATCTATTATCTGCAAGACCTCTAGGTTGGGCTGTGGATATAGATGGAGAGATACTTATCAATGATACTTCTGATTTATCTATAGAGTATGGCAAGGTTTATAAAGCCAAAATCACTCAACTAGCAGGAGAGCAGTTATTGGCTACGCTTGTTGAGTAGTTATTTGTAGGCGTTCAAAATCTCATCGAGATGAAGCTCTCTATCTTCATCTTCGTCTATGCTACACGATTGACAAAGCTCACAAGCAGTTCCTGCTTCTGTGCTATCCATAAGTTTCTCTACTGTATCTTCACCATCTTTTATAGCTGTTATTATCTCTCCTAGTGTGATATTCATACATAGACATACTTCATAATCCAAATCTAATGCTTTTATTTCATCTTTTGTCATAATTTTTCCTTTATTATATTTGTATAGCTTATCTAAAAATATAATAGGTTGTCAAGTAAAAGGCTATTGGAGTTGAATAATTGATATTATAGTCAATATTAGATACAATGTCATTCTAAAATATAAATCAAAAAGAGCCTAGTTTTTATGCTATATTTTGATACAAAGAGGATGCAAAGATGAGATTAAAACCACAGCAGACTGGTTATGTAGCCACCAAAATAGGAATAGATTTGGCAAATGCACCTTTTATTACTATGCCAAAGGGTAAAGAGGCCGTTGTTCAAGCGTGTAAGATGATTATAGATGCTAATCTGGACAAAGAACATGCCTTAGATGAAAAAGTCAAGAAGATTTTGGATGAAAATTATGATGAGATAGAGTTTCAACATGCAGATGAGAGACAGCTATTTTTTATGATTAAAAAGAGACTAGCTCCAGAAGCTGGTGTGATTATGAATTATGATGACCGTTACAATGATTTGGCTCACTTGATACTAGATGAACTATATGAGAACTATCTAGCAGAGTATGATGTCAATGAAAATCAGGTCAAAAATGTGATATTTAAGGCATTTAAGGCATTTTCTGATGCTTATGACGAGATAGATGATATAGTCTATGCCAAGATAAGAGGTATGGAAAAAGAGGTTGTACCAGGGTCACATGAATATGAACTGATGTATGAGAAGTTTTATCAAGAAGAGCTATTAAAAAGAGGAATGTTGTAGTGAAAAAAGTATCATTGTATTTTGAAAATGGGCTAATGATGGAAGCTAAGAGCTTTGGAGCAGAGGGTACGAGTGTAGGTGAGATAGTATTTAATACATCTCTTACAGGATACCAAGAGATAGTCACAGACCCATCTTATGCAGGGCAGTTTGTCACATTTACTATGCCTGAAATCGGTATAGTAGGGTGTAATGAGCAAGATAGTGAGAGCAGGGGAGCGTACTGTAAAGGTATTATCGTCCGTTCATATCAGGATAGAGTATCTAATTTTAGAAGTCAAGAGACTCTAGCAGAGCTTTTGGAGAGAGAAAATATACTAGGTATCACACAGATAGATACTAGGTTTCTTACAAAGATGCTAAGAGATGAGGGTGCTATGATGATGGTAGCTTCTACAGAGGTTCACGATGCAGACGAACTTAAAGAGATATTGTCAAATGCACCTAGAATAGAA
>DAOVZV010000271.1 GCA_030634925.1 Sulfurovum sp. | reverse complement strand
GGAGATTGTTTTTGACTCTATGGTGTATCTCTTTGAGCAGAAGCTCTTTTGTATCCAATGCACTGTTTAACTCTTTTGTCTTCTCTATGACACTTTTTTCTATTATCGCTGTTCTATTTTTCGATTCATTTAATATATGTGCTTCTGCTTTTGTCTTTTCATCTTCCAATAGGCTATATCTATCAGCAAAAGCCAATGATAATATAATAGACTCAAATGCCGTACCAAACATCAATATATTTTGGAAGTCTTGTATAATAGAAGTGAGACCTAGTGCGTTTAATATGATTAATAGGTATGAGACAAAGACTATGCTAAACCCTACTATAAATAGTCTAGCTTGAGTAAGTCCTCTCCTATATGCTATGATACCAGCACTTAGATTGAATATAATAAATAGTGTTCCCATAAATATAACGACATATAGGTTTGAGTAAAATATTAAAGTGGTCATATCTAGTAACGCTATAATTATAAATATTTTGTATATCTTGTATAGAGATGGAATATTTTCTATTTTCAAGAAATTGATAGCAAACAAGGCAGAAGATATGATAAGTATATTTATCTTTAATACAGGTATCATCATATCTATTTGTATAATATAATTAGGCATAAATATCTGTGTTAGACCTATATATGTCATCTGTTGAGATAGTAAAACCAATAGATATAGACTATAATATAGATAACTTTTGTCACTCATATAGAAAAATAGCAAAAAGCTATATAACATCAATCCTAGTACAAGACCTACCATCAATATATTGATAAATTGTAATTTTTTATCTTCTGAAATATAGCTATCTTTGTCTTTTAGTTGTAGTTCAAAATCTATAGGCGTGACGGCTGATTTGACTTCCAAATAATATCTGTTACTGCTATGCTTATCCATAGATATATCATAATATGGGAATAGAGTAAATCTATTATTATCAATATAAGCTACTCCTTTGAGTATAGGATTATCCAAATCATCAGCACTATATAGAGCAATATGTTCAAGTAGAGGAGATGTAAGAACCAATACCTTTTCTATATCATAATCATCCATATTTTCTAATTTAATCTCAATCCTTATGGTCTTTGAGAGCATTCCAATATTGATAGTAGATTTATTGTATGGTTTGAGAAGTTTTTTGTCTATTACCTCTTTGATAGTTAGATTATTATCACCTATATATACAAGGCTATTTTCTAATATACTATGGGAGTATAGATTTGTATATAGCATAAAAGTTAAAATTAAAATTGTTTTTATATATCTCATCTAAAGCCTACTAAAGTTGTATTTTTTGGTTATTTGTACTGATTTTATCTCTTTCTTATCTCTTTTTATCTTTTGTATTAGCTCATTTATATTTATATTATTTGCTATATCAAATATACATATATTATTTAGAATACATTTATTTAATTTTATATCATAACTCATCTCTAAATTAGCTATATCAATGTGGTCTGATATTATAGTTATAGATTTTATACTCTTTGGTATCTTTTTGTATGATATATTTTGTTGTTCTTTTTTATATGTTTCTTTGTATATAATTAGCTTTTGTATATCTACACTATAGGCTATATTTATCAGTAATATCATTATAATTATTTTCATAACTCATATCCTCTAATCTCTATTTTGATGCTTTTTAATATACCTATGTCATCTGTTAGGCTATCTCTTAGTATGACTCTCCAATCTCCAAAGCTTCTCTCTCCCATCAATGATACAGTAGAGAACCTAAATCCACCATCATAAGCGTTGAATGTTAGAAAATTGTTGTCCATAATATGGCTGATAGTACCAGAAGGAGAGACTAAATCTATCACAATATCACCAGCGAATGGATGGTCTATATCTATGGTTATTCCTACCCAGTCTATATGCAAATCATCTTTTATATGTAGAGTGTGTGATAAGCTTTGATTATTATCTGGTATAAATTGACTATACTCTTGATATATCTCTGTGCTAGTCTGCTTTGGTAGAGGTTTATAAAGAGGAGATAGACATATCTGAGTCATTCCCATAGGATTGATACGACCAAACCCATAGTTATTATTGTGCCATAGTCCTGCACGATTTTCTATCCATAGACTATTTGTCTCATCTATCTTGTCACTGCTTTGGGCTATAATCCATCTAATATCTCTCCATGTCAAGAAAAGAAACATAACAAGCACCAATCTCAATGCTCCACTTTCCAGAGGCTCATATGCACGACTGCCATTCATAGAGTATGTATAGTTCTTATCCCTATCTTCATCTATAGTAATTGGATTTTTTTCGTTAGTTTGGTCAAGTAGCTCACTTTCAGTTAGACTATATGATGGTGTAAATGTGGTAAATATAGTCGGAGCAGTATAATAGTGTTCTCCTCCATACGCAGATACAAGTATATTGCTTCCACCTGTAGTATATGATGCATATTTATTTT
>DAOVZV010000284.1 GCA_030634925.1 Sulfurovum sp. | reverse complement strand
CCTTTAACAAAACATGATGAAAGCTGATGACGAGGCGTACGAGCATTAGAAAGCGTAGGAGTAGCTGCCATCACTTCAAACTTACTCAAAATATCATAAAACTTTTTTGCCCATGTTTGACAATCAAACTCATTTTGAGCCAAAAACATTGCCACACCCATAAATAGCTGTTGGGGTAGTTCTATTGGTACGCCTTTTTTGTCTTTGATTAGGTATCTATCATATAGGGTACGGATACCTAGGTATGTAAATTGCAAGTCTCTTTCTGGTCTGATGTAGTCGTTTAGGTCATCAAGGTCGTATTTGTCTTTGAGTCCCAATACTATTCGACCCTCTTTTTCTCCTCTTTGGAAATGTTCTCTTAGGTGGTTATATCCTGTGAAGCCTGTGACTTTGTGATATATATCATACAAAAATAGCCTAGATGCCACAAATGTCCAGTCTGGTCTATCTATATCTATCTTATCTACAGCCGTCTTGATAAGTGTCTGCTGTATCTCTTCACTGCTTATCATATCACGAAATTGAAGCTTTGCATCTACTTCTAATTCACTCTGACTTACACGAACCAAACCCTCTACTGCTTCTGCTGTATATTTTTGGATTTTACCCACATCTAATGTCTCTACTCTACCACTTCTTTTGACAACTCTTATCATTTGGACTCCTAATATTCAAACATTTCAAATAAAAAATTATGATTTTATATAAACGGATTTTACTCAAATTATACTTTGTGAATGTTTGGATTTTACTATATTTACAGTAGAAAAAAATGAGATAAAACAGAGCTTAAAAATTTGATATTTTAGAGATTTTTTTACTTTTGTTCAAGTACTATATATCTTCTATTTTTGGTGATAATATGTGGAGGTAATCTCTCTATCTCGAAATAATCATAGCCCTCTTTGAGATTTGTCCAAAAATCATACCATTTATTATGGCTATATTTAGCCATATTTTTATCACTCATACGAAAAGGAAAAGCATGTACTTGGACATATTTTTGTCCTTTTTTTAGTGCATTTGATACTAGTGAATATATCTCTTCTATCTTCTCATCAGTCATAGCATAGCAACCCACAGAAGCACAAGCTCCATGAACCATCAAGTATGAACCAGTACGATTGTGAGACCTATCATATCTATTGGGATAACCCAAATTAAATGATAAATGGTATTTACTATTTGGATTTAATTGATGCTTTTTGACTCTATAAAAGCCCTCTGGTGCTTGTCTATCTCCCTCTTTGAGCTTTGGTCCTAAATCACCTGAAAATGCACAGATACGATAGCGTTTGAAGAGTATATAACTATCCTTTGGCTTTATCCAAACCTCCAATATAGCTTCTAGTTTGAATATTCGTATAAATATATAGTCACCGACCTCTGCATCTATCTCTTTTAATCTATCATCAAATGCTATCTCTATAGTCGGTTTTATCTGTGTAATTAGTTTATCCATTGTCGTATTCTCGTTATACGATAGCCAAAGTATAGAAAAACTTATAATCAATAATAGATTGATAAGAGTATCTAGCCATAGTAGAGTTACTCTCATCATCTCAATCTAAAAATTGAGCTTTTGTCTTCTATCATATCCATATACATCACTAAAGGATAATAACTCTCCTGCGTCATTGACATAAGTTGTCAAGTATGCTGTATGAACCATCAACTTTTTATTTAGATTTATATGTTTAGTTTTTCGTCCTTTGTACCACTTCTTCATCGTACCTTTGGCTGTACCTGTATATCCTGCTGTAAGATGATTTAGCATAGATACTGGTTTTTGGAGTCGTACGCATCCATGACTAAATGTTCGTACCTTACGCTTAAACAATCCTTTTGATTGAGTATCATGCATATAGACAGAGTGGCTATTTGGAAATATAAACTTAACTCGTCCTAGACCATTTCGTCTCGATGGGACTTGTACAAATTTATATGGCACATATCCTTTACCACCTTTATACTTCTTCCAATCTACAGTAGATGGGTCCACTCTTTTGCCTCGTAAGTCATAAGTATCTTTGATTATAACCATATTTCTACCCTTGGCATAATTACTGTTCTTCATTAGCTTTGGTATAATTTCATTTCTTGCTATGCTATCAGGGACAGACCATTGAGGGTTTAGCGTAATGTATTTGAGTTTTGAACTAAATACTGGTGTTTTATGCTTTGTCTTTCCGACTACTACTCTCATCTTTAGAGCTGTTTTATCATTCTCTATCACACGCACCTGAAACTCAGGGATATTTACAAGAGCATAATTATTACCTAAATTAGGCTTCATTATCTTGACTCTTTCTAT
>DAOVZV010000048.1 GCA_030634925.1 Sulfurovum sp. | reverse complement strand
GTATTTGATATGCCATTTGCATCATACACCTCACCCACACAAGCACTAGCAAATGCCTCTAGGGTCTATCAAGAGACAGATGCACAAGCTATCAAGATAGAAGGTGGAAAAGAGAGAGCTGATACAGTTAGACTCCTCACCCAAAACGGTATAGCAGTACTAGGTCATATAGGACTTATGCCACAATTTTTGCGTAGTGATGGTGGATACAAGATAAGAGGAAAAGACCAAAATGATATAGATATCCTAGTAGAAGATGCCCTAGCCTTGCAAAATGCTGGAGCTTTTGCTATAGTAGTAGAAGGTGTCAAATCAGAAGCAGGAGATGCTATCACAAAAGCATTGTCTATTCCTACAATTGGTATTGGTGCTGGTAATGATACAGATGGTCAAGTACTTGTATGGAGTGATATGTTTGGATTTTTTGAGTCATTTAAACCAAAATTTGTCAAACAATATATGGATGGTGCATCACTAATCCGTAAAGGATTGAGAGAATATACAGATGAGGTAAAAACTAGAGAGTTCCCTAGTCCTCAATATAAATATTAAAGAGGTATATAATGAAAATAACTTTGATTTTGGCTTTAATCGGTATGACTTTGATATTGAGTGGATGTCGTGAAGACCAAGCAACGATACCAAAAGTAACAGCGATAGATAAAAAAGAAGATATAACAACAACTATAAAAAAGAGACTAGATAGTACACAAGAGCTTAAAGGTACAAGCATATATCCACATATTCAAGATAACAAAACCCTACTATCAGGCATAGTTCAAACCAAAAAACAGAAATTTTTGGCAAGTACTATCGCTCGGTCGGTCAAAAATTCAGGCGTGGTAGTCAATCGTTTGGTGGTACAATAGATATGGATAGGATAGTAGAGATAGAGAGATTTGATACAGATGTGTCATTTGAGATGACTCTGCGTCCCACTTCATGGGATGAGTATATCGGTCAAGAGAAGATAAAAAAGAACCTAAAAGTATTTATAGAGGCAAGTCTCAAAAGAGAAGAAGCACTAGACCACGCACTATTTTTTGGACCTCCTGGACTTGGCAAAACAACCATAGCCAATATCATAGCATCACAGATGAATAGCAATATCAAGACCACATCAGCACCTATGATAGAAAAAGCAGGAGATTTAGCAGCACTGCTTACCAATATAGAAGAGGGAGATATTCTTTTTATAGACGAGATACACCGTATGAGTCCTGCCATAGAAGAGATATTATATCCTGCTATGGAGGATTTTAGGCTAGATATTATCATAGGTTCTGGTCCTGCTGCACAGACGGTCAAGATAGATTTACCTAGATTTACACTCATTGGTGCTACAACTAGGTCTGGTATGTTGTCTCATCCTCTTCGCGAGAGATTTGGTATGCACTTTAGAATGCAGTTTTATACACATGATGAGCTTTCACAGATTGTGGATATAGCATCACGCAAACTAGACAAACCAGCCCACGACAAAGCATCACAAGAGATAGCCAAAAGAAGTAGAGGTACACCACGAATAGCACTACGACTACTCAAAAGAGTAAGAGACTTCTCTGAGGTGGCAAATGAGAATGAAGTAACAATAGATAGAGCCAAATATGCACTAGATGAACTAGGAGTCAATAGCCTAGGCTTTGATGAACAAGATATAAAGCTTTTGGAACTTTTGATAAGTGCCAAAAGCAGACCAATGGGACTAAGTACTATTGGTGCGTCACTAAGTGAAGATGAGGGTACGATAGAGGATGTCTTAGAGCCATATCTGATAGCCCATGGATATATAGAGAGGACTGCTAGAGGACGAGTAGCCACTCAAAAGAGTTATGAGCATTTTAGATTAAATGCCAGAGAAGAGGGACTTTTTGCTAAGTAACAAGAGTATAATGATAACAGCACTATTTGTATTTTCGGTTTTAGGAGCTTATAGCATATATAAACCATTTTTATTTTCACTAATTATAGCTATGCTACTGACTATGGCAACATACAATGTCACCAAAAGACTTATTAAAATCACCAATTCAAGACAAGCTAGTGCAATTATAATATCACTAATACTTAGCTTGATACTATTTGCACCCATTATATATATGGCAACAATTGGTGTAGGATATATATCAAAACTAGAGATTTCTACAGTTAATGATGTTACATCCATAATCAAGACCTTTACACAAAAGATACCATATATAAATGAGTGGGTAGATAATGCACTAAGTGATGAAAATATAGCACAATATATCAAAGAATCTACATCATATATGACATCAGCAGGGACAGCAGGTATAGGATTTCTCAAAAATATGTTTTTGGTTTTAGTATTTTATTTTATTATCAATTTCTACGGAGAGAGTTTTTTCGAGTTGATTAGGGCATTAATTCCAGTCAATAGAATGAAGAGTGCAAAGATGATACATGAAGTATCTTCTACTATGGAAGTAGTATTTTACTCTATCATAGTCACAGCAATATTTGAAGGAGTCTTATTTGGATTAATGGTAAGCTATTTTGGCTTCAATGGTATATTGTTTAGTGTTATTTATGGGTTTGCTTCTCTTATTCCTATCATTGGTGGAGTAATGGTATGGTTACCTCTTGCATTATACTCATGGACAAAACTAGACGCTAGTAGTGCTATATTTATCGGTGGATATTCAGTTATAGTCATATCTATATTTGCAGATACATTTATCAAGCCTATTATAATCAAGATAATTAAAGAGGATTTTCTAAAAAGCACTATAGAGATAAACGAAATTGTAATATTCTTCTCTATATTAGCAGGTATGAGTAGTTATGGCTTTTGGGGTATGATATTAGGTCCTGCGATTACATCATTCCTCATAGCAATTACCAAAGTATATATAGATTATAATTACAAAGAACAACTAACAGAGACAAGGAAACTACCATCATAAATATATTAATCATAGAAGATGACCCAGAATTAGCTCTTATATTGACAAACTATCTCACCAAATACGATATGGAAGTCATAGGTGCAGAAGACCCATATATAGGTCTATCTCTACTTACTCAACGAAAGTTTGATTTGGTAATACTTGACCTGACACTACCTGGGATGGATGGATTAGAGGTGATACCAAAGATAAGAGAGATAAGCAATATCCCAATTATCATATCATCTGCAAGAGATGACATAACAGACAAAGTAATAGGAATGGAGAGAGGTGCTGATGACTATATGCCAAAGCCCTATGACCCAAGAGAGTTGGTAACTCGTATCAAAACCATACTTAGACGGACACATATAGTAGAAGAGAAAGCTCCAAAACCAAAATCACTTTTTGAGGAAAATTCAAAAGCTAGAGAGATACTATTCAAGGGGAAATCACTAGAACTCACAGCAGCTGAATATGATATACTAGGTATGCTACTCCAACACAAAAACGGTTCAGTCTCCAGAGAACAACTACTATATGAGAGTGAACACATAGCCGATGAAAGCTCTATCAAAAATATAGATGTAATCATCTCAAGAATAAGGCAAAAAATAGCCAAAATAGACTCTGAGAATATATATATCAAACCTATCCGAGGAGTAGGATACCTACTCTCTGACCGTATATGAAAAACCTCTCTGTAACTACCTTTATATCTATTCTATTTTCTGTAGCGATTTTGATTTTAATCGCTACATTTGTACTATTTATCTCGTGGGACAAAGATAGACACAAAATAGATGAGTTTAAAAGATACCAGCTAGTATCTATCACATTTTTATCAAATCTACAACTCAATCCAACCAAAGAAGCACTAGATAAATTATACCTAGACTTACACCTAAAAGAGGTATCTTCAGATAGTATAAAAGATATAAAAAAGAGTATCCAATCAGCAGGAGAGACTATATTTACAGGTGGTTCAGCCCTAGGTCAAGTGAGAGTATTCTTACTAAAAGAGAAGCACTATATATATGTCCAAAGAATGCAACACAATCTACTATTAGAAGACAATAGAAATAGAAATTGGTACTTTGAGATAGCCATTATATTGGGGATGTTTCTTATTGGATTACTTCTTCTTCTATATCTAGCCGTACTCAAAAAACTATCTCCTCTCAAAAAGCTACATACACAGATACAGAACTTCGCCCAAGGAGATATGAATACAAGAATTGATTATATATATGATGATGAGATAGGTAAGATAGCCAAAAGCTTCGATGATGCTATTGTCCATATTAATCAACTAAGTATCTCCAAAAACCTCTTTATGAGAAATATAATGCATGAACTCAAAACACCTATTACCAAAGGTCGTATCATAGTAGAGATGATAGATGATGAAAGTATCAAGAAAATCCTAGTAAGAGCCTTCAATCGTATGAATGAGCTAATATCAGAATTAGCAGAGATAGAGAGAGTCACCACACAAAGTTTCGAGCCAAACTATGAATATGTGATGCTAGAAGATGTCATAAAACAGAGCCAAGAGTTACTGATGAGTATCAATGGAAAAGTGATACTAGATATAAAATCAGGTGCATTAACAACAGATGTCAAACTACTATCACTAGCTATCAAAAATCTACTAGACAACGGTATCAAATATAGCAAAGACAAAACAGTAACTATAAAATCACACAACAACAATCTAAATATCATATCCAAAGGAGACCCACTAGCCAATCCTCTAACATACTATATAGAACCATTCACACAAGAAGAGAAAAGAAGTGCAGGATTTGGACTAGGCTTATATATAGTCCATAGTATATTAGAAAAACTAGGATGTACCCTAAACTACAAATATATAGATGGTAATAATATATTTACCATACAATCAGGAGAATCTTGTGGGATGGGTGAAGAGTAAAGCTGAAAAACTTATAAAGTATCCTGCAAAATAAGCAAATCTTCTACCTTTTGACGCAGTAGCTTTGCCTTAAATGGTTTTGGTAAGAAATCATCTCCTCCTGCTTCATACGCCTCTTTTTTTAGCAAATCATAAGTGGCTGTGAGAAATATTATAGGTATGCCTCTTGTCTCTTTTTTGCGTCTAAGCTTTTTGCATACATCTATTCCACTTAGCTGTCCCATTACTATATCTAGTATTATTAGGTCTGGTACTTCATATTTGACAGAGTCTAATGCTTCTTCTCCACTAAGTGCTACACTTAAATCATATCCATCTCCTAGCATCTCTAATAGTACTGTGATATTTAGTTCATTATCATCAACAATTAATATTTTTTTCATCTTATTTCCTCTATAATTTGTATAGCTTCTTTAAATCTATATCCCTTTAATGTATCAACTAATCGAAATAAATCATTTTTATATCTATCTTCCCACTCATATCTTTGAAGCTCTGCTGATAGAGATTTACATATAATTGGTCTTCTTCTTTTTGCTTGTTCTACTATCTCTTCTAATAATTCAAATAATTTATTTTCATCTATCATCGGTTTTGAAAACTCTTTTATATCATCTTTACCTTTAAGCTTTGATATTGATTTGCTCAATCCCTCAAATATATTTTGATATTTATTCAATAAAAATGTATAGTCTTGACTATCTTTAACTATAGCTTTTTCTAATGATGACATTACTTTGCCTATACTATTTGCTCCAATATTTGATGCTGTTCCCTTGATATTATGTATTAGTTTGGATGCTTCATCTTTAGACTCTTGGTTTAGAAGAGAGTGTAGATTGGATACTGAGTCTTCAAACATATCAACAAAACTAAATATTACATCCTCATATACCTCTATATTTCCACCTATTCTAGTTAGACCATCTTCTATATCTAACTCTTTTATTTTTTTGAGCTTTTGAAATATTTTATCACTATCTATACTCTTTGGAATAATCTCTTTTGGCTTACTATCTATACCTACTGATTTTACTTTACTTAGGTGATTGAGAAGAATATGATACAATGCTTGTACATCTATTGGCTTGTGTAGATATTCATTCATTCCCATTTTGTATGTTTCATCTATCTCATTTTGCATAGCATTTGCAGAGAGTCCTACAATTGGGATATTATCCCATGATGAATTGGCACGGATATTTTTGGTAGCTGTATATCCATCCATTATTGGCATATTTATATCCATAAGTATCATCTGTATATCATCTGTTAGTCTATCTAGTACCTCTTGTCCATTATTTACGATAATAAGATTGATACCAGTACCTTCAAATAATCCATTTATTACAGTTTGATTGATTATATTGTCTTCTGCTACCAAGACATTACTTCCACCTAGAAATCGAAGGTCTTGCTTGGTTATGCTATCTGTATCTTTGAGCTCTTTCATATTATGACCATCTGTAAAAAGCTCCAAAATCAAATCAAAAATCATCTGCTGATTGAATGGTTTTGTCAATATGCTATCTACTCTCATCTCGTTGAATATATTATCATTTGTTACAGATAAACTACTCTCTAATAATACTACTTTTGCGTTACAAGTACTTGATAAATCTTCTATTTTACACATTCTCAATATAGGTTTATCTACCAATATTATATCAAAGTTATTGCTAGATATTAACTGTTTTGCCTCTTGTGGATTTGATGCGTACAGTGCTGTATATTGGAAATATTTTAGCATTTGAGCTAGGGCATCTGATGTTTTGGCATTACTATCTGCTACCAATACTCTCTTGTGCATTAGGTTTCTTGATGGTAATCTGTAGCTTCTTCGTTCTGCTTGTTGGGTTAATATATCAAACTTGAATATACTACCCTCTCCATAGACACTCTCTACACCTATCTCTCCACCCATCAGACCTACAAGCTGTTTGGATATAGTCAAGCCCAATCCTGTACCACCATATTTTCTACTAGTTGTACTATCTGCTTGAGAAAATGATTGAAATAGTTTACCTATCTGATTTTCACTTAACCCTATACCTGTATCTATGACCTGAAATTCGAGCTTATTTTGTTTGGTATCAGATGGGTGCATTTTGATTTTGAGGACTATCTCACCTTTATCTGTAAACTTGACGGCATTATTCATCAGATTGAGTATCACCTGACCTAGACGAAGTGGGTCTCCATATATAATAGCAGGAACACTATTATCCACATCAAATACCAGCTCCAACCCTTTGTCTTCTACTTTCATAGAAATCATATCAGATATATTTTCCAAAGTCGTATTGAGATTAAAGGTGATATACTCTACATCCAACTTACCTGCTTCTATCTTAGAAAAGTCCAAAATATCATTTACAATCCCCAATAAT
>DAOVZV010000343.1 GCA_030634925.1 Sulfurovum sp. | reverse complement strand
TTAGCATTACGAACAGAAGATGACCCTATAGAACTATTGGGTTACTGTCCATCATTTTTGGTTAAAGATTTTTACCAGTTAATGAAATTTAATGGAGATGAAAGTGTAAGTATTACTATTCAAAAAGTTAATATAGATGCTCCATTGCAGTTAAAACTATTATGTAAGTTTACTACAAAATGGTCTGAAGGGTTTGAAGCATTTTATGGTGAAGAGTTTAATAAATATCATAAAAAGATAAAATTATGAAAACAAAACTACTAAGATTTTTAAATATACAAGAGAGTGAGAGTAAGAAGATTTTTTACTTTTTTCTCTTCTCTTTGTTTATTCAAGCTGGTGTGGCTGTGGGGGAGAGTGTTGCTAACTCTATGTTTCTTGTTCATATAGGCATAGAGCAGTTAGCTATTATCTATATGGTTACACCGTTTTTGATACTTTTTATATATATTCCTATATATACATTTTTTACTTCTCGATATGGAGAGGATAGATTTTTTATATACTCTTTGGCTACTTTAATTTTTGTCAATATTGGTATATATTTTTTTATTGAAAATGCAAAAGATATTTTGTCCAAAGAGTATTATGTTTTTGTTTTCTACTTTTTACTTCTATATACTACTGTTATGGTTATTACTCTTTATACGCTAGTTTGGAATTTTATAGACCGTTTTTTTGATATTATGGATTCAAAGAGAGTATTTTCAATATTTTCAGCAGGTACGGCTATTGGTGCTATATTGGGTGGGGTGCTAGTATCTTTTGTCTCTGAATATTTTGGTGCAAATATATTATTGATATGTTGGTCTATATTTTCTATAATGGCATTTTTGATTTTATTGAAAATACCCAAAAAATTCAAAAGTATCAATATAGAAGAGGAAGAAGAAGAGCCTTTACCTATCATCAAGCAGATTGTAGCAATGTTCAATCATATAAGGTCATCAATCTATATTATGGCTCTTTTTGCAGTATTTTTCATATCTGTATTTTTGGCTACTATATTGGAATATGAGTATATGGCTATATTATCCAAGGACCAGAGTGTAGAGTCATTGGCAATATTGTTTGGTAAGTTATATATTGTCGTAAATATATTTAATCTAATTGTAAACTTCTTTTTATTCAATAAGTTGGTAATTCGTTTTGGAGTAAATAATGTACTATTAATTCAGCCAGTGGCTTATCTATTGGCTTTTGCTTATCTATCTGTAGAGACTGGTGTAGAAGCTGGTATTTTTGGATTTTTTATAGTACAAGGACTGTTGGTTTCTATAGACTATAATAATCAAAATCTTCTATATAATGGAGTAAACTCCAAAATCAAATATGAAGTGAGAACATTTATAGAGAACTTAGGAGAGCCTTTTGCTATCGCTTTTGCTGGACTGTTTTTGTTTATAGTTGGTAGTGATTTATCTATATCACAAGTGGCGTATATAGCATCTGCTATTGCTTTGCTATATTTTATATTGGCACTGATATTGAAATATAACTATCCTATAGCTATGATTAAAAATCTAAAAGACAATTGGCTTGATTTGACTCGTGACCACAAAGAGATAATAGAGAAGATACCAGTTAACAAAAGAGATGAAGTATTGGAGTATCAAGATAAGCCACAAAATATTATCTTGGTAGTTGAGTTTATGCGAGAACATAATGCTCCTAAAGCTATAAAGATACTTTTGGATTTTTTAAATACTACAGATAAAGA
>DAOVZV010000116.1 GCA_030634925.1 Sulfurovum sp. | reverse complement strand
TCTTGATGTTCTACTGATACATCATCATAGAAACAAGAAAATAATTTTTTTAGAGATAAGCCAGTAGCTACCTTTTTACTAAATATTAGTACTTTTTTGTCTCTATTCTCTAGCTTGAACTTACGGTATGAATTGTCATTGATATGCATAGGAGCATTAAATACAAATGTATTTCCTGCACCCAATACACTAGTGAGTTTCAATACACCCTCTATAGCCCTTGTAAGTTCTTTGGCGATATATAGTCTTAATCCTTTGTGTTTGTCCATCTTCTCATCATAAACAAAAGTAAATGCCTCAGCCAATGACTTATCATCAAGTCCTTTACTTGTATCTATTATCTCTATATTTAGCATAAGCTTATTATTCACAGCATTACCACAAGATATATTGACTGTTACTTTGCCATAAGGTGTAGCTTGAATAGTAAACTCTAGTATGTTGTTTAGTATCCTACTTAGGTGAAGTACATCACCAGTCAAGTATCGAGGTACACTTTTGTCTATATTAAATATTACCTCTGTCTCTCTATCTTTGAAGTTAGATGCTATATAACGAGATATATCATCTAGCATATGACTGAAACTAAAGTTCTCTCTAAAGACTTCTACTTTGTTTGATTTAATTTTGAGCAACTCTCTTAAGTTGTTTGCAGAGTTCAAAATCTCATCTTCTATCTTGTTTGTAGTAGAGACTGTTTGCTCCTCTACCAAGTTTTGAGTAAGGGTGTATATATCCTCACTCATATTGGCAAGTAGTGAGCTTTGGCTCTTCTCTATCTCTTTTGATTTTCTAATCTTTCTAGCAAACTCTCTATTTTGATTTGAAAACTTATATACAAAATACCCCAATACAAGCATAGATATAAATAACGCTATTATCATAACGATTAGATATGTATCAACTGTACTTACGCTACTCACATTCTCTACTATTGTTTCATTCATACTTTTCTACCTCTTTACATCAATTTATGCCAAATAATCTTCTGTAGCTAGTTCTACCTTTTTACCCTTTTGTTCCATTACTACTACGGTAATAGCATCACCCTCACTATATCTCTCACTTAGATTATTTACTCTCTCTTTTGCTACTTTGGATATATGTAAAAGTGCATCAAAACCATCTGGCATCTCTACAAAGAGACCAAAATCTACAATTCTTTTGACTTTACCGTTATACTTCTCACCTACTTTATATACCATCTGAGTCTTCACAGGAGTAGATGCTAGAGTCTCTATATGAGCCTTAGCTTGTGCTACTTTTGTCTCATCTTCTCCTGATAGCTTGACTCCACCCACATCACGGTCAAGGTCAATACTCACTTCAAACTTCTCTATTATTTCTCTAATAGTAGCTCCTGCTTTTCCTATAATATCTACTATTTTTGATGGATGAATATTAAACTGCTCTGTAGTAGGAAGTGCTTCACTCTTTTTCATTCCACTCTCTGCTTGACTCATAATACCTAGTATATGATTTTTACCATTTTTGGCTTTAGATAGTGCATCTTTGAGTACAGATAGTTCTATTCCACCTAGCTTGATGTCCATCTGAAGTGCTGTGATACCATTGACTGTACCTGCTACCTTGAAATCCATATCTCCATCATGGTCTTCTAGTCCCATAATATCTGTAAGTACTGCATATCTATCACCATCCATCACAAGACCCATAGCAATACCTGCTACCAATCCTGATGTCTTGACTTCTGCTCCACGCATAGCCAACGAGCCACCACATATAGTAGCCATAGATGATGAGCCATTACTCTCCAATATCTCCGATACTAGACGAACTGTACCATCATAATTTATATCTAGTGTTGGCTCTAATGCTCTTTTTCCTAGATTACCATGACCCAGTTCTCTTCGTCCTGGAGCACCTATAAATTTTGCTTCACCTACACTATACCCAGGGAAATTATAATGCACCATGAAGTTTTCACTTAGACTATTTTTGGATGTGATAAGCTCATACATCTGTGAATCTTTTTTGTCTCCTAGTGTTACAGTGACTAATGCTTGTGTCTGTCCTCTTGTAAATAGACACGAACCATGAACTGATGGCAAGATATTGGTCTCTATAGATATATCTCTAACCTCATCCAATCCTCTACCATCTGCACGGATATTTTTGTCTAGTATCATATCTCTTACTACACTCTTTTTGTATCTCTCTAGTACTTTTGTGACCAAATCTTTATCTGCTTCTTTGCCACTCTCTTCTAGTGCTGATAGTATCTTAGTTCTTAGTTTTTTGAGTCTATTTGAGCGTTCACTCTTTGCCATGTGAGATATAGCATCTGATACGCCTTGTGCATAATTGGACTCTATATAATTATATAACTCTTCATCTATCTTATCTTCTACTAATCCCAACTCGATAGGTTCTCTAGCTACACTCACAAAAGCCTTGGTATAAGCAGTAGATGCTTTGTCTATAGCCTCTGATGCCATAGCTATCACTTCTACTAGTGCTTCTTCGTTAAATTCATTGGCACTATGACCATTTTCATCTTCTGTTGCCATAGTACGCATCTCTATCATAAGCACATCAGATCCACTACCAACAACCAACAAATCCAATTCACTTTTAGCTTGTTGAGATAGTGTAGGATTGATAATTATATCATCACCAACAGTCCCTACTCTCACAGCACCTATAGCAGTACGAATATCTATATCGGATACAAATAGTGCCGATGACGCTGCGTGAAGTCCTGCTATTTGCATATCTACTTCACTATCAGAACTCACGACCATCACAGTAATAGTCACAGGATAGTGAAATCCTGTAGGAAACAGTGGACGCAAAGAACGGTCTATAATCCTAGAAGTAAGTGTCTCAAAATCTCCTGGCTTTGTCTCTCTTTTGATAAATCCACCTGGTATCTTTGAAGATGCGTAAGATTTCTCTATATACTGTACAGTAAGAGGCAAAAAGTCTTCATCAACTGCCTTTTCATCTACTGCTACAGCAGCTATTAGTACAGCTTTTCCTTGTCTATACATCACTGCACCACTAGCTTGTTTTGCTATCTTGTCAAATTCATATATCTCTTGAATATTATTTACTTCTAACTCTATTATTTTTTCTTGCATACCTATTCCTTTGGTTATTTCTATTTGTTTATTATTTTCTTTATATCGTCAAAACCTAATATATCAAACTCTTTATAGTAGTATTCTATCGAAATATAGTCGTGTATTATATTAGGACAAAACACTCCATCACATACAGTAAGCAAATTTTGATATACAGACCTATCCAAGATAGGAGTGGCTATATATATATTCTTTGCCTCTTTTGCTATGATTGATTTGAGTGAGACCATCATAGTAAGCCCCGTCTCTACACAATCATCTACTATTACTACATATTTACCTTTGAGATTTGTTATCTCTTTTCCTTTGCGATATTTGTATATATATGCCAACACCTCTTCATCATATTTGCGACTAGCCTCACCATATATATAGTCCTCATTTATACCAAATGAGTTTATGATAGCTTTGTGTATCACTACATCTTGTGTCTCTGATACTATAGCTATCTCTACTTCACTATTATTGGGTGCTAATATCGGTTCTGTGAGCAAAATATCTAGCTTTGCATCCAATGCTTTGGCTATCTTATCTGCTATATATAGACCATTCTCGCTTATACCTATCACAACAGTCTCATTCTCACTCAGTAGCTCTATAGGTAGAGTCTCTATCACCTGCCTAGAGGCATCTTCTCTATCTTGAAAATGGATACTATCTACTATCTCATTTGGCATAATATACTCCTCCTATAATGGTGTTGTACCAAAACTACCAAATGGACTAAATGTAAATTGAATAAAGAACTTATTTGTACTATCTGGCAGAGTAGAACCAGCTGGTCGGGGTACTATCTCTTTTTTCAAAGAGGCATCTACCCTCCAACAATCTATCCCATAGTGTATTCCCATAAGCCACTGAGTAGCCATATCTTCATCTACATCATACATACCAGATAGATTGATATTAAACCTCTCATTAAACTTATATCTAAAAGAAAAAGTTATATCTTTTGATGGTGTAGATTTGCTCAAATCTGCTGATAACTCTCTATATAGATGTCCCAATCCAATAGAGTAACTAGGTTTACTTAGAGATACTCTACTAGATGACTCTCTAATCTTCTCAAATTCATGAGAATATACTATATTGTTATAAAAACTCCAACTTCCTAGGTTTAACTTCATCTCATTGCCAATATCACTAAATCTACGACTCAAATTCCTATCTCTATAATAGTCTTGCTTTACTCTTTGATAAAATATTAGCTTTGCATTGTTATCATAAAAATACTGTCCCAAAGAGATATTAAACTGCTCTTCTATATGGCTTATGCTAAATAGCTCTTTTTGACTATCTTCTAACAAATCAAAATCTATAGGCTTATGCTCCTCTTCTCCTGCTTTCATATATCTTACAGATGGCTGTAGTACATGGACAAAACTGCTATACTTTTTAGTCAAATCAGTAGATATTTTGGCTTGATGAATATTACTAAAGTACGAAAACTCATCTTCTATATAAGTCTCATTGCCAAAATAAAATTTGCTATAATATATCTCCTCTCTCAAAGATATATCTATATAATCATCAAAGAGACTCATAGTAAACTCTATAGGCACTCTAAACTCATACTGCTTTAGAGTACTACCCTCTTCTCTTATGAAGTTTTTTGATTGTATATCTACACTATATGTGAGATTATCCCATATTATACTGTCAAGATATTTGTGTATTTGCATAGCAGGAAGTATTTGGATTGTATTATTATTATCCTCTTTTGTTGTATCTATAAAGTATTTGGCATTTACTCCAAAATAAAAATCATCATTGCCTAGAAAATAATTAATACGAGACTCTTGGAGTGGTAATAATCCAAAATGTGCTAGTCCACTCTGTTGCATAAGTAGATATTCAATATCATTGAGATATGTAGTGTTGATATAGAGTCCATCTGTATAATTATCTGGTAGCCAACGACTCAAAAGCTTTGAAGATTGATAATTGAACTCTATACCATAATGCTCTTTGTTTGGTAGATTATTCTCTTCTGTATAGCTAGGATTATCTTCAAAAAACCCTGCTCTTAATTGTCCAAAGGAGTATGGACTATCAGCAAAACGAAAAGTCCCATATAGTCCTTTGGTCTTCTCTGTTCGTATATGAGCATTCAGCTCCAAATCCATACTATCAGATATAGCCCAATAGATAGGCTGTTCATAAAAATATCCATCCTCTTCACTATACCCAAAAGCAG
>DAOVZV010000214.1 GCA_030634925.1 Sulfurovum sp. | reverse complement strand
AGCAGTAAATGGATTTAATGAAGACTTTGTAGGTTGGGGTAGAGAAGACAGTGAATTTGTAGAGAGATTATACAACTATGGCATTAAACGAAAAAATATAAAATTTAACTCTATATCATATCATATATGGCACAATGAAAATACACGAAATAGTTTGAAAAAAAATGATGATATATTAAATAGTACAATAAAAAACAAACTAAAATGGTGTATTAATGGTATTGATAAATATACAAATAAAAGGTAAAAGATGACAACCACAAACTTCAACAACAAAACCATACTAATCACAGGTGGAGCAGGATTTATCGGCTCTAACCTTGCTTTTTATTTCCAAGATAATTATCCTGATGCTACTGTTGTGGTGTTTGATATGTTTAGGAGTGGTGAGACCTTTTCTAATGGCAATCTAAAGAGTTTTGGACACTTTAAAAATCTTTTGGGATTTGGTGGTGTGGTGATTAGTGGAGATATAAATGACTCTATCGCTTTGGAGTCGTTGGAGAGTGATTATAGCTTTGATTATATCTTTCATCAAGCAGCGATTTCGGATACTACTGTGGCAGAACAAGATTTGATGATGAAGACCAATGTCAATGCTTATGAAGCCTTGCTCAAAATCGCTATCAAACATAATGCCAATATGGTATATGCCTCATCGGCTGCGACTTATGGTGATAGTAATAGGTTTGAAGTGGGATATGAACAGCCCAATAATGCTTATGGATTTTCTA
The DNA here is from genome assembly GCA_030634925.1 of Sulfurovum sp. GTDB lineage: Bacteria > Campylobacterota > Campylobacteria > Campylobacterales > Sulfurovaceae > Sulfurovum. The sequence continues at coordinate 2,385 of DAOVZV010000214.1, read as the reverse complement.
AAGTGATGATGGATAATATCACAGCCAAATATCTAGCAGATGGTGTAGATATATCTATCGTGGGACTTAAATATTTTAATGTATATGGAGCTAGAGAGTTTTTCAAAAACTCAACGGCATCTATGGTGATACAGTTTGGTCATCAGATATTAGCAGGTAAGACTCCTAAACTATTTGAGGGAAGTGATAAGATATTGAGAGATTTTATCTATATAGATGATATAATCCAAGCCAATATCAAAGCGTGTAATCCCAAAAAGAGTGGCGTATATAATGTAGGCACAAGCAAAGCAAGAAGCTTTTTGGACATAGTGACTATACTACAAAAAGAGCTAGAGATTGATAACGGTATGGAGTTTATACCCAATCCATTTGTAGGACAATATCAGTTCTTCACAGAGGCAAATATAGAGACAACTATAGCAAATCTAGGATATGAACCCAAGTTTGAACTTGAAGATGGGATTAAGTCTTATATTTCTGAGATTAAGAGGCTTTTTGAGGTGAAATATGAATAAATCAAAAATACTAGTCATCGGTGATTTGATGATTGACCATTATCTTTGGGGGTCTGTTAATCGTATATCTCCTGAAGCTCCTGTGCCTGTGGTGGATATTGTCAAGGAGACGACTGTTTTGGGTGGGGCTGGTAATGTGGTGAACAATCTCTATGCTCTTGACTGTGAAGTTTGTGTGTTGTCTGTGATTGGTGATGATGAGGCAGGAGAAGAGCTTAGAGAGTTGTTTGTGGCTATTGATGTGGATGTTTATCTCATTGAAGAGAGTAAACGAAAGACATCCAAAAAGAGCCGTGTGATAGCTTCTCATTCGCAGGTAGCACGATATGATAATGAGAGTAAAGAGGATATATCGTCCAATAGTGAATATATACTATATAGTAATTTTATAGATATATGTGCTGATTTTGATACTGTTTTGCTCTCTGATTATGGCAAAGGAGTATTGACAGATAGTCTCACAGCAAAGCTAATAAAATATGCCAATAGCATAGACAAAAAGGTACTAATAGACCCCAAAGGCAAAGATTATAGTAAATATGCAGGAGCATATCTACTCACTCCAAACAAAAAAGAAGCCATAGAGGCATCAGGAGTGGAGATAAAAGATGATAAAACACTTATAGAGTCACTCAAAAAGCTTCAATATATAGCTGATTTATCAGTATCTCTTATCACACTTAGTGAAGATGGTATCGCTATATATGATGATAAACTTATTATGCGTCCTACCGTGGCTAGAGAAGTTTATGATGTCACAGGAGCAGGAGATACGGTATTGGCATCTCTAGGATACTGTTTGGCTCAAGGCAAAGATATAGTAGAGGCTATAGAGTTTGCCAATCTCTCTGCTGGAGTGGTCGTAGGCAAATTAGGAAGTGCTACAGCTACTCTTGAAGAGATAGAGGAGTATAGGGCTTCCTTGCACAAGACTTCCATAGAGCATCATATACAGAGTTTTACAGAGATAGAGATAGAGGTAGCTAGACTCAAAAAATTAGGTAAAAAGATAGTATTTACCAATGGTTGTTTTGATATTTTACACCGTGGTCATGTGAGTTACCTAGATATTGCCAAATCTTTTGGAGATGTGCTTATACTCGGACTCAATTCTGATAGTTCTGTACGAAAGCTCAAAGGAGATAGCCGTCCTATCAATACCCAAGATGATAGAGCGTTTGTATTAGCAGGGCTTCAAAGTGTAGATTTCGTGACTATATTTAGTGAGGATACACCTTATGACCTAATAGAGATGATAAAGCCTGATGTATTGGTCAAAGGAGGAGATTATGAGGGCAAAGAGGTAGTAGGTTCAAATATAGCCAAAGAGGTGAAGCTAGTGCAGTTTGTAGATGGCAAAAGTACGAGTAAAACTATAGATAAGATACAAAATAGTAGTTGCTAGATGAAGATACTTATAGAAGTGCCAACTTGGTTAGGTGATGGGGTGATGACTACTCCTGCGATAGAGAATATTGTAGCTACTTATCCTCATGCTAGACTTATTATATTTGGTTCTTTTGTATCTACTAGGCTTTTTTTGCATCATCCTAATTTGGAGAAAATTGTTATTGATGATAGCAAGAAAAGAGGATTTCGTTATACCAATCTATATGCTTTGGCAAAATCAATAGGAAAGGTTGATTTGGCTTTTTGTTTTCGTAAGAATTTTACTACTAAGTTCTTTTTATTTTTTCTAAATTCTCCCAAAAAATATCTATATAGACGATATAGCCAAGAAGAGATACATCAAGTAATACGATATAATGATTTTATCAATCATAGTCTAAATATCCAAACTACTCCTAATAAACTCAAAATATATCAAAACTCTAAAGATATTATCAAGACAAAACCACTTTTGGGT
>DAOVZV010000245.1 GCA_030634925.1 Sulfurovum sp. | reverse complement strand
GGCAGAGAAGCACAATGCAAAGGCTCTATATATTGGTGTAGTAGAAGAGGATAGTTCAGGTTATCCTGACTGTAGGCAAAGCTATATATCACAAATGCAAAAAGCTATCAATATGGGTACAAAAGATGAGACTAATCTGGATATTAAAATGCCTCTAGTATCGCTCAAAAAGAGTCAAATAGTAAGTAAATCTATAGAGTTAGGTGTGAGATTAGAGGATACTTGGAGTTGTTATCAAGCAGAAGATAAAGCATGTGGAGTATGTGATAGCTGTAGATTGAGATTGAGAGGATTTGATGGAGCTGGAGAGATAGACCCTATAGATTATCTATAGTCTATCTCCTTGACTCTATTCCTCTACGAATGAAGTCAAACTCAAATTCATTGTGTGGATAACGATTTGTCGTAGCATCCATAAATTTATCATCAGTAATCTTCTTCGCCCAAAACTGATAAGTCATCTCTTGAAACCACGATTTTTCTTCTATGCTATTAAATCCTATTCTTATATATCTACTATCTTTTTCTATATCTGATTTGATAGCATCCATTACAGCATAGTATTTATCTAGTGTAGATTGTGTTGGTTTTTCTCTATTGTTATTGGTATAGTAACTACGGACATCTATTGGTAAAGTCCCACTAGTATTTGTAGGTTTTGGTTTTGGATTAGGTACAATATAAGTATTTGTAAGTGTAGGTCCTACATAATTTGGTCTATGTATCATATATGTAGTTGGTCTTTGAGTCACTTTTTTGGGTTCTTTTTTAATCTCTCTTTTGATTTCTTTTTTTGTATCTTTTTGTACACATTTAGGCTTTTCTTGGACACATACAGGAGTAGCCACATATCTAGGAGTACGACTATTTGGATTATTGTAGTTGTCATACGCTACAGATGGGTATCCATCATTTATATAGCGTGTACAACCACTCATATACATAGATATTATCGCCAATACTATAATATTTGTTATATACATCATTACTACTTTAGACTTAGTGTACAGCAAATCCATTGATAATGAAATCAAACTCGTATTTATGTGTAGGATACTTTTTTAGTCCTAATGCCATAAATTGACTTTTGGTAATTTGTCTGTCCCATAGGCTATATGTTAGCTTTTGAAACCAATCTTTTTTCTCTTGTGTATCTAGTGCTATTCTGCTGTACTTTCTATCATTTTTGATACCTGATGCTACAGAATGCATAGTTTTTGTGTAGGCTTGTAGCTTTTTACCATGGGGCTTTTGGTAATTTGATATTCGTTCTGTGCTATTGTTGTTGGCACATCCAGAGAGGGCGATGGATATGATTAGCAAGATTGTAAAATGTAATAACTTCATAATGAACCTTTTTGATAATTTGAGTATATTGTATCAGAATAATATAATATTAAACTGTATCTAATGATAACCCAGCCAAATATCCACTAGCAAATGCCCACTGTAGATTATACCCTCCACAAGGTCCATCTATATCTATCACCTCTCCTGCAAAATAGACACCTTTGAGTACCTTACTTTGCATAGTATATGGGTCTATCTCTTTGAGTGAGATACCTCCTCTTGTTATCATCGCTTTGGAAAATCCATCATGACCATCTATTATCAATGGAGTCCATACCAAAAGTGATATTAGCTTGTCTCTAGCCTCACCTGATTGCTTGTTTATAGATATATTTGGTTCTGTATTAGATAGCTCACATAGTACTAGACTTATTGGATTTGGTAGTAGTGTCTCTAGCAGTTGTATGGTATTTATATGTGGGTTTTGGCTTAGTTTATCTTTGAAGTGTCTGCGTATCTGCTCTTCATTCATACCCTTTGTGAGATTTATAGATATAGGAACTTCACCAAACTTATCTAGCAGAGGTGTTATCTCCCTAGAAAAATCAAGCACTACAGGACCTCTAATACCATTTTTGGTAAATATCAAATCTCCTATGGCTGTCATCTTTTTGTACTTTTTTATATCTACTCTCATCGTCACTTTGGCTATAGTATCGGCTCTACATCTCGATACCCACTCATCTTTGGTAGATAGTGGCATCATCGCAGGATATAGCTTTGATATATTATGTCCTATGGATTTGGCTATATTATATCCGTCTCCTGTTGAGCCTAGTGTGGGGTATCCTAGTCCTCCTGATGCTACTATGATATTGTCTGCTTCAAATCTATCTATGGTGGTATCTACTCCGATAGCTTTTGTCCCATCAGATATGATACTCTCTACTTTTTGGTTGTTTAGTATCTCTACTCCTAGACTTTTCATCTCTTGTACCATAGCATCTATGATAGTAGATGAGTCGTGAGTAGTAGGAAATACTCTATATCCATCAGGTGCGTGACACTCCACACCAATATCAGCCAAAAACGATATGAGACCTCTATGGTCGAGCCTATCCAAAGCAGGAGTCATAAATCTACCATTTTTGCCAAACCTACTCATAAACTCATCATTTGGCAGAGTATTGGTCAGGTTACATCGCCCTCCTCCACTTGCTTTGAGTTTTGCTCCTATTTTTGGTAGCTTTTCCAATAGCAATACAGAGTTTCCCATTCTCGCAGAGACTATAGCAGAGACCATACCAGAAGCCCCAGCACCTATGATGATAAGATTAAATCTTTTTACAGTATTATTCATAATCAGATACTACCCAAAGGATACTTAATTATGAGATTTACCACACAGAGCATATC
>DAOVZV010000192.1 GCA_030634925.1 Sulfurovum sp. | reverse complement strand
TCTGGAGTATTGAGTGTCAAAAATTCAGATGTTGGTGCAGTATTTACTATCACACTAAATAGAAATAAATAAAGGATATATATGCAACAAATCATAACAGATAGCATAGAGATAGCGACAAAGCAGTTCAAGTCATTTGGCTTCAAAGATGAGCAGATTTTACCATTGGTTAGTTCAGGTAAAAGAGACCTAACAAATGAGATGAACATACTAAAAGAACTATTGGTACAAAATAGTGACACAGAAGCCATAAATAACTCAATACACGCACTCAAAGGACTTCTCTCAACTATGGGAAACAAAGATATAGTCAAGAGATTGAGTAGTATCCACAATGAGACAGAGAATATAATTAATGTCTCACAGATACAAGAGTTATTGGGTCTTTAGAGATTATCCTACTTTGATAAGTAGTTTATCTAACATAGAGGTACTAAGTATCCTCTTCATATATCCTAGTAGATAAGTAGCTTTGGTGATATAATATCTAGGCTTTGGTTTTGGTGCTAGGATAATATTATGTACCACAGATGCCACAGCCTCTGCTTCTAGGTTAAATGGCACTTTTTTGCCATTGCCTTTGATACTAGATTTGTATCTAGTTCTAAATCTTGAACTCTCTATATCTACATTTTGTTGTAGCTTGTCTATAGAAGTCTTGCGAAAGTGACTAGTGACAGGTCCTGTATTGAGAAGTACTGGATATATACCAGTATCTTCTAGTTCTAGTCTCAAAGTATCAGTCAATCCCTCAATAGCATACTTACTAGCATTATAAGCACCTCTACCAAATAAAGATACTATCCCTAATACAGAACTATGCTGGATAATTTTACCATGACCTTGATTTCTCATAATAGGTAATATCGCACGAGTACACTCATGCAGACCAAATACATTGGTCTCAAACTGCTCTTTTAGTATATCTGTAGTTAAATCCTCTATAGAAGATGGTTGTCCATATCCTGCGTTATTGAACCAGACATCTATATGCCCTTCTATCTCCATCACTCTCTTTATAACCAAAGCTATACTCTCAGGCTTAGTTACATCCAAAACCATTGCATTATCAAACCCTAAAGATTTGAGCATATCTACATCTTTTGGGTCTCTAGCAGTAGGATATACTGTTACAAATCTCTCTTTTAGATATTTGGCTGTCTCTAGTCCTATGCCTGTAGAACATCCTGTTATTATTATATTTTTTTTCATCAATACCTCTCCAAAGGATTATATTTGACCATCGCAGGAGTAGAGAAGTTGGGTACATCATCATAGCTAAATACTGAATAATATTTCTCTTTGTCAAAAGATGCGAAGTTATCATAAGTATAACTATCTTTTCCTCCATATATCTTGACTCCGTCCATAAAGTGCTTGGGAGTGTGGAAGCTGTTTCTTACTACATAGTAGCCATTGAGTGCTTTATCATCTATCGCGTCCCATGATAGCTTTATCATCTTTTGTTCTTTGGTTATTTTCAGATTTTCTACTGATGGTAGAGGAGAACGGCGTTTTTGGATATATCTGATACTCAACGATACATCATCATTCCAATTTATAATTCTATTTTTGACACCCATTGATGAGGTTGGCTTTATTACTAATTTTAGTTTTTTACCCTCTTGGTGCATCTTGTCTAGCATCATCTTTGATAGTGTATCAAATTTGAAATATTGGTAGTTTTTGTTGGTCAAGTCTGATTCTGCTACTTCATATCCTATATACTCTATCTTGTCTCTATCTTTGATGTCTTGGTATGAGCCTACCTCATCTAACTCTACGAGTTCTACATAAAATCTAACATCTGATTTGGTCTTGAATTTATTTTTGTTTTTTATCTTTAATGCACACTCTGTTATCCTATTCTCTTCAGGATTTGGTAGTTGTGATATATCAAAGTCTAGGTATCCATATACACGATTACCCTTATCATCAAAGCCACTTTTGAGTCCATCTTCTTTGTTGTTCATACATATAGTATGTAACGAAGATGATGGAAGATATATCTTCTCCTCTTCTACAGTATATTTGATGTCTAGTATTGGACGATATTGGATACCACCACCAAACTGTCCATAACCTATATCAAACTGCATCATTTGGCTATCTTCACTATCAGGTAGATTTTTGGGTCCATCTATCCTAAATGTAGCACTATTATTGGTTATCTCTTCTTGAAGCATCTCACACTCATATTTGGAAAAATCCCAAAAGTTCCATATACCTTGAGTAAGTTGGCTAGATTTGATAGCTTGACCTATCGTACATTTAGACTCTGCATTTTCTATCTCATCAAAATCCGTCACTTCACTAAAGCTATTATGCCCTAGTAGAGACAAATCCCATTGACCATATTTCTCTATCTTCGCTCCGACTCTATTCATAGGATATAGATAAAATCGCACAGACTTGATGATAGCATTTTGTGGGATAGAGTCAAAATCAAAACTCACCACACCATTACATATCCCCTTGCTTCTATTGATACCTACAAAGAGAGAATTTAGTCCAAAGTGTGTACGGTTTTGTTCTTGTGTATATTCACCTACATACCCTGTACCATTTTTACTAGCAAATATAAGCTTGAAAAACTCATCATCTTCAAGAGCTGTACGCACTTTGACTATAGGAGCAAATGGAGATTTGTGTTTGGTATTTTTATTTACAGCTCGTATAGTATAAAAATAGTTAGATGAACTACTCAAATCATTATCTACAAATCTATTATCTCCTACTATACCTACTCTAGTCCTATGATTACACGCATCTTTGTCTTGTGTACTTCTATAGATTTCAAAATATATATCTTCTCTTCGTTCATACTTCCATACGAGAGTAACACTAGAAGCATCTCTACTCTCTATAGTAAACTCTTCTACTCTACTTGGTGCATAAGACGAGTAGTTTATCACCTCACCAAAGGCGTATTTGAGTGCTGGTATATTCTCATTGATACTACCACTCATACTCTTCATATAATCAGGGATATTCTTCGTCCCCACCTCTACGACTATGGCTATAATACCTTTGCAGTAATAATACTCTCTACCACTCCCACTAATCAAAGCACTAGGTGGCTTACCTCTATGGATACCATACTTCCTACCAGTTACCTTGGCAAATTCATCATTCATATTGGCACACAATACATTCATATCAGTACCATTCTCCTCAGCCTCATGCATAAACTTATGAGCAGGGAAAAATACATTACCCTGTGAGTGATAATCAAACGCTATAGTGATATTATCATGAGTATCTACAAAGCCCTTGATAGCACTAGTCTCTGCTTCAGAAAATGGCTCTTCTCCACCATATACATTGGAGCTAGTATTTGACTGTTTAGCAAATCCTATAGAGAAGTTCCTATTCAAATCCACCCCATAGCTTCCATCATGGTTTTTGCGTCTATTCTTACGCCAAAAAGAGAAATGTTTTCGTGAATACTCATACCCATCAGGATT
>DAOVZV010000084.1 GCA_030634925.1 Sulfurovum sp. | reverse complement strand
CAAGATTTGAAAAGAAGACTAGACTATAAAGCTGTGATGGATTACGCCAAAGAAGAGGCAGAGTCTATAGGAATGAAGAAAGGTATAGAAAAAGGTATGGAGAAAGGTAAAGAAAAAAGAGAAATAGAGATAGCAAAAAGTCTTATATTGTCTAAAGTAGATATAAATACAATTATGCAAAGTACTGGACTTAGTGAAAAAGTAATAAGAGAGTTAATATAATAAGTAATATCAAGCTTATAGAGACTATCAAGATAAAAGATGGTGTGATTTATAACCTCTCTTATCATCAGGATAGATTTGATAATAGCCGTAGAGTGCTTTTTGGTATTGATGATGTATTGGAATTGTCTGAGTATATAGATGCTCCTCTTGTTGGGTTGTATCGGTGTCGTATCTTGTATGATAGTGAGATAAAATCTGTGGAGTATATACCTTATACACCAAAAGAGATAAACAGTCTGTATATTGTATCTTCTGATGTAGATTATGAGTTTAAGTATGCAAATAGAGATGAGTTCAATCGTATTCTTTTGGCTTGTGGAGAGGCTGATGAGGTGATTATAGAAAAAGATGGTTATCTTACAGATACTACTATATCCAATATTGCTTTTTATGATGGAGAGGTTTGGGTAACTCCTCAAAATCCTCTACTCAAAGGTACTATGAGAGCCAAATTGATAGAAGAGGGCTTTTTATCTACGAAAAATATACAAAAGGATAATTTATCTCAATACTCACACTTAGCTTTAATCAATGCTATGATAGGATTTAAGATATTAAATCATTTTAATATTATAGATAAAACATAAAGGGGAAGATAATTATGACTTTTCATATTTTTCAGACTGCTGAGTATCGGGAACTTAGCAAAAAACATATATTTGATACTATAGAGTATCTATTTGCCAAAAATCAAGACTTTGCTATAGCTTGTCAAGTATCTTATCTAAAATTTAATCCTGAATTACCACCTAGTATCAAGGATACATTTGATGAGACAGTTATTTTTATATTGAGTGGATATACATTTGATAGTGCTAATTTAGAAGATGATTTTTTCTCATTTGAGGCTGGATTTGGTAGTGACAATTTTGGTTCTACTATTACTCTGCCTATATTGGCAATCAAGCAACTATTTGTCAAGGACACACCAATTATTATGAATTTGGCAAGTCCTGATGTATTGGTAAGTGACCCTAGTGCTTCACGCAAGTCATCTATGGACGCACTTTTAAATAATCCCAAAAACAAGAAACTACTTAAAAGTAAAACTAAATCTTAGCAGTGTCCTGCTAAGATATAATTGACTACTTTATCTACATAGGCGTTGTGTTTATTCTCTTTTGAGTATGCGATAAGGAATTTTCTACTCATAGTAAATCCTCTAATTCTAGCCTCAAAAAGCTCACCATCTGCTACCTCATCCATAATAGCAAACTTGGATAATATAGATACAACAGGTCTATCTGGAGTTTTGTCACTTTTTTTGATTGTTTGTAGTACAGTTGTTGTATTACTTACTTCACTTAGTACATTGAAACTCTTACAAGATACACCTAGTTCTTCAAATACTTCTGTTACTATCTTTCTAGTGTGTGAACCCTCATTTCTACAAATCCAATCAAAATCATAAAGCTCTTCTGTCTTTAATACTTTTGGTATTGGCACATTACTTACAACTACAAGCTCATCCTCTAGCCACTCTCTATACACCAAATCAGGGTCTATTACAGGAGACTCTATAAGTCCAACATCTAGCTTTCTATCTTTTATCTTTGCTATTATTGAATTACTCTCATCAATATCGAGACTTACACTATTATTGATAGCTTCACCTATTGTATTGAGGCATTGTCCTGGGATAATATACATACCTATAGTATAAGATGCACCTAGTTTAAATGTAATCTCTTTATTTATTATTTTTAATATATCGTGTTCTGATGCGTGTATCTCTTTTTCTAGTTTTGATGCTACTTTGTATAACTCATCGCCCTCATTGGTAAGCTTGATACCATTTTTCTTTCTTTCGATGACTTTTACTGCTAGGTATTTTTCTATAAACTTAATCTGTTGAGTAACTGCTGGTTGGGAGATGCCCAATTTTGCAGATGCCTTTGAAAAGCTTCTCTCTCTAGCTACGGTCAAGAATGTTTCTAATTTTACAAAATCTTTTAACATAAAATATATCCTTCAAATTTATCTTTTACTTAATAAAATTATTATATCTGATTATACTTAAAGTTACATAAGTTATGCTTATTAGGATAATTCTTTTTTCTATCTAATATGTAATCAATTAAATGATATAATTAATATACTAGAAAGAGGATACCCTTATGCAAACAGTTTTGAATAATCTAAACCCTTCTCAAAGAGAAGCCGTGGAATATATAGATGGTGCTATGCTTATATTAGCTGGTGCAGGAAGTGGCAAGACCAAGACTATCACAACTAGATTGGCATACCTCATATCACAAGTGGGAATAAATCCTTCTAATACATTGACTCTCACATTTACCAACAAGTCAGCTACAGAGATGCGTAACCGTGCGATGGAGCTGTTGCCCAATAATCGTATCGACCAGCCCCTATTATGTACATTTCATAAGTTTGGACTACTATTTCTAAAGCTTCATATATCCAAGCTAGGTAGGAGTAATGGGTTTGTTATTATAGATAGTGATGACAAAAAGAGACTATTGCGTTCTATAGCCAAGGAGCTAAAGATTGAGCTAAACATAGCGTTTATATCTTCAGAGATTTCAAAATACAAAAACTCTATATTATCTCCTGAAATAGTAATACAAAAATCACAACTACCAGAGTACAAAAAGGTAGCTACGATATACAAAAAGTATCAAGAGAATATAGAAGATAATAATCTAGTTGATTTTGATGATTTACTTATGCTAACCCACAAGATACTTACACAAGATGACAAGCTAAGAGAAGAGACAAGCCAGAGATACCAGTATATTATGGTAGATGAGTATCAAGATACCAATGAACTACAGTTTCAGCTACTAGAACTACTATGTAGCCAACACAACAATCTGTGCGTTGTAGGTGATGATGACCAGAGTATATATGGATGGAGAGGTGCTAATATCCGTAATATACTAGAGTTTGCAGACAACTTTGATGAGTGTAAGACTATCAAATTGGAGACTAATTATCGCTCCACTACTCCTATATTAGAAGTGGCAAACAAGCTTATAGAACACAACTCTGCAAGATTGGATAAGAACTTGAAGTCTCACAAAGGAGACGGCATAGATGTCAAGCTAATGCACTCCTTGGATGAGTCTATGGAGGCATCTGCTATAGCCAAAGAGATAAAGAGGCTACTAGATATTGGTACAGACCCCGATGAGATAGCTGTGCTTTATCGTATCAATGTCCTATCTCGTTCACTAGAAGAGGGATTTATCAAATATGGTGTCAATTTCAAGCTAATAGGAGGGATGAGGTTTTATGAGAGAGCTGAGATAAAAGACCTCATATCATACTTTCGTGTTATATCAAATCCACATGATGATTTCTCTCTCATCCGTATCATCAACAAACCCAAAAGAGGCATAGGAAAAGCATCTATACAAAAGCTACAAAAAGGAGCATTTGATGATGGAATGTCACTATTTGGATATATACAAAAAATCACTCATATAGATAGTGATACTCTCCTAAGCAAAAGAATAATAAACTCTCTTTCTACTCTTATAAATAATATAGATAAATTACAAAAAAGTATAAAGTATGATATAGAAAATTTCATTGAACTATTTGAAAAGATTATAGGACTTAAAGACCACTATGCAATGATGGTAGATGGATTTGAGAAAATCCTAAATATAGATGAATTTTACGGATACTTCCAAGAAGCGATAGGACAAGATGAAGAGATGTCACTAGATAACTTCCTCAATGATATATCTCTACAAAGCGACCAAGACCAACTAGAAGAGGATACTATTACGATAATGAGTATCCACGCATCCAAAGGATTGGAGTTTGAACACTTGTTTATCATAGGACTAGAAGAGGAGTTTTTCCCTCTTCTAGGAGACAAGACCGATATGGAAGAGGAGAGGAGATTGGGATATGTGGCAATCACAAGAGCCAAATCTGACCTCACTCTATCGTATGTAGATAGCAGATTTTACAAAGGCAAGAGAAAGATGATAACCAAAAGCCGTTTTCTAGGAGAAGCTGGTCTCATCCGTGATACTAGCCTCAAAATAACCAAAAGCTCACACTTCAAAAAAGGAGACATCGTCAAACACAAAATATTTGGCTTCGGACGCATACAAGCTGTCAATAAATCTGGTAAAGAGTATAGCCTACTTATCAACTTTGGGGGCAAGAAAAAAAATATACTTAGCTCATTTGTGCAGTCTATATGAATAAACTATTTGTAGTAAACAAACCGATATTCTGCTCATCTAATGGATATATGAACTATATCAAATATAAGTACAACACCAAAAAGGTAGGATTTTCAGGTACACTAGACCCTTTTGCATCAGGTTGTCTCATAGTAGCCACAGGACAATATACCAAACTATTCCAATACCTAGACAAAACACCCAAAAGCTACAAAGCTACACTATGGCTAGGAGCAAATTCAGCCAGTTTGGATGTAGAAAATATAGATAGCATCAAAGAGACTGATGAGTTCCCTATAGAGAAAATCCAACAAGCACTAGATAATCTCAAAGGCACTATCAGCTACTACCCTCCCAAATACTCTGCTAAAAAAGTAAATGGCAGAAGAGCGTACAAGCTAATCAGAGAGGGTCAAGAGATAGAACTCAAAAAGATTACATCTACCATACACGACATAACTCTAATCAACTACAATCATCCATTTGTCCACTTCGAGGCTACTGTAAGCGAAGGTAGCTATATCAGAAGCCTCGGTGCATTGATGGCAGATTACCTAGAAGTAGATGCCACACTAAGTAGCCTACACCGTATCAACGAAGGAGCATTTCATTATGACAATGAAAAGGCATTAAATCCATTCAAACATCTAGCTATCCCTACAAATATATACAATGGAGATGAAGAGTATCTATATCTAGGCAAAAAGCTATACCTACCCTACTTTGAGACCAAAGAAGATGGTCTATATCTAGTAGAAACAGCAAAGATATTTGCCATCATAGAGATAAAGGATGGGATAGTTAAGTATAGATTAAATAGATTGGATAAACAAAGTGATTATATTTAACTCATATAAATAATAATTAAAATAAGATTGAAATTTATAGAGTATAAAAAGTATAAAAAAGATATTCTATATTTAAAAAGAAATAAAAATAAAAATGTTAGGTAATAAATATGAAAATATATATAAAAAATAATTTAAACTTAACATATATAGACCTTTTCTCTGGCTGTGGAGGACTTGCGTTAGGGTTACATCAAGCAGGATGGAAAGGTCTTTTTGCTGTTGAAAAAAGTACTGATGCTTTTGAAACATTAGCGTATAACTTGATAGATAAGAATAATAACTTTTCCTGGCCCTCTTGGCTAGAGAAAAAAAATTATGATATAAATGATATTATTAAAAAGTATAAAAAAGAACTAATTCTTTTACGAGGACAAATCAAAATGATTGCTGGAGGTCCTCCTTGTCAAGGTTTCTCAATGGCAGGAAGAAGAGATGAAAGTGATGAGCGTAATAAACTAATAGATTCATATATCCAATTTGTAAAGTATGTTGAACCTGAAATTTTATTTTTTGAGAATGTAAAAGGTTTTACTATAGGATTTAAAAAAGGGAATAAAAGAGGAGAGGCATACTCCGAATATGTTTGGAAAAAGTTGCAAAATCTTGGTTATGATGTTCATGGAGAGATAATAGATTTTTCAAAATATGGTGTTCCTCAAAAAAGACAAAGGTTTATTTTAGTTGCTACAAAAAAAGGTAAAGCTAAAATTTTTTTTGAAAAACTAGTTCAAAATAGAGCAGACTTT
>DAOVZV010000352.1 GCA_030634925.1 Sulfurovum sp. | reverse complement strand
GTTTATCTATAGGAAGAGCTAGGTATTTTTCATCTGTGAGAAATTCCCACGCATAAGCTATTGCTTCTTTCTTGAAGTAATCTGCAAAAGAGAAATTACCCAACATCTCAAAAAGTGTATGATGTCTAGCAGTATATCCAACATTATTAAGGTCATTGTGTTTGCTACCTGCTCGTAAGCAAGTTTGAGAAGAAGTAGCTCGTGGTGAGGTAGGAATAGGTGCTTCACCAGTAAAGATATTTTTAAATTGTACCATACCAGCATTGGTAAACATAAGTGTAGCATCATCAGGTACGAGAGCTGAACTCTCTATAAGCTGATGTCCTCTATCTTGAAAAAATTTTAAGTAAGCTTTTCTAATATCCATAATAAACATCCTATTTGACTATAATAAATTATATTTATTTTAGCGAAAATCTGTTTATTTAGAGATAAAAGACACACTCATCATCTATATTATAGTCAAAACTACCATCATAATATGTACTCCCACTACCAAAAGAGTTACAATTATAAGGAATAGCACCTTTACCATAGTCTGTATAATCTACAATTTTAACTATATCATCACTTCTATCTCCATAATTTCCATTAAGCCCTCTAAAGTCAAATTCACAATTATCGGGAGGATAGAAACTAAACTCACCATTATAGGCTGTACTACTCCAATTACGCATAGAATCACAGATATATGGGATACCACTATAAGAATATCCATACTCATCAACTAGATATAGTGTTGTATATCCATCATTTCCATCTACTTCAAATGAACCACTACATCCACTAAATCCAAGCATTGCTATAATTGATACTATTATTATATTTTTTTTCATAAGAGTTTCCTTTTGTTTAATTATAAAAGATAATTGTGTTATATTTGTGTGAGGAGATTGGCTATTTGTGAGCTTCCATCTCTTTGAACCACACTCTTTAGTCCTCTACTCATATCTGATATATCTCTATCTAATATACTCAATACCTCATCTTTGTCTATATCTTTTTCTCTCATAACCCATGCTAGATTTTGCTTTAGTAAAAACTGTGCATTGTGATATTGATGGTCACTAGACGCATACGGATATGGGATATATAGTGTAGGAACTCCTGATGCAGACAGTTCCCATAGCGTCGATGCACCTGACCTTGCTATAGCCAAATCTGCTTTTTGCATATACTCTGCTAATCTATCTGTAAATCCAAATACATCTGCTTCTATACCCAAATCATCATAAGCCTTTTGGACTTTATCTATATTTCTCTCTCCTGCTTGGTGTATGATTTTGATATTTTTCTCTTTGAGGGATGATGCTATATCTAGTGCCAACTTATTTATAGCTTCAGCCCCTTGCGAACCTCCTAGAAATATAACTGTTTTTATCTTTTCTCGGATACGATAGTTATCAAAAAATATATCTTTGATTGGATAAGCTTTGATTGGACTATCTGATAGATATGATGAGATAAATGTATGTGAGTATTTGCGTATGAGTCCATTGAGTGAACCAATAGACGCATTTTGTTCGTGTATCACTAGAGGAATACGCAAAAGTAATGAAGCAAAAGCAGTTGGAGCAGATGAGAACCCACCTACAGAAAAGACTACTTTGCCTTTGTGCTTTTTGAGTAGCTTCATAGCTTTTAGAGTAGCCTT
>DAOVZV010000185.1 GCA_030634925.1 Sulfurovum sp. | reverse complement strand
TTGACTACCAAATCTTTGATGATAGTAATGCTATCTCCCTCTTCTAGTATATTACCATTGCTATCTCTTGTTGGTTTTGTACTCTCTGAAGTCTCTTCTATGCCATCTTCTGCCCATTTTCGTATATCATCTTCGAGGTACATCATATCTAGTTGGTCTTGTAATCCTAGCTTTGTTAGAAGTCTAAATGCTACTACTTGTACAGCAGGTATCACACTCCACATACTATCACCTAGACAATTCCAATGCTTCTCATCACTTTGAGGCTCTTCTATAGAGGATTGGCATAAGCTACAAATCAAAATCTCTTCATCTTTAGGAGAGACTACAAAAGCTATTAGACCATCATATCCTCCACACAATTCACACTTAGCACCACTTCTATCCATCAACGATTGGTCTATACTCATAATTTCCCTTTATTTTTATAACTCTTTGACATATAGCTCTTTTTGGCTTTTTGGAATAGTCTTTGTAGTGGGTATCTGTAGTACCTCATAAGACAAAGCACCCTTTAGATACTCTATGGTTACTTTGTCTCCTATGGCTATATTTTTGGAGGCTTTGGCTTTGATGTCATTGACCAACACAACGCCACTTTTGAGCATATCTGTAGCTATCGTCCGTCTTTTGACTACATTGACAGCACTTATCCATTTATCTACTCTCATATCATCTCCTATTGCTTGAACATCTTTTCTGCTTTTTGAGCTTCCATTATACCTTTTAGAGTTAGCTCTCCATTTGATATATATTCATCAGCCCTAAGCTCTTTAAATACCTGTTTTGCCTCTTTTAGTTTATACATACCAGTATCTACTAGCATTATCATGACATCATTGAGAGACTCATCAGCCTCTTTTTTGTAAAGCCCCAAAAGGCTTACTTTTTTGATAATATCATCATCATTCATTAGTGTAGTTCCAAGTTTAGTACCACTTCTCTAGTACTTCTCCTAGCTATCATCTCACCAGTTGTAGAGTCTTGACGGAAGTGAATACCATTGAGTCCTTGTAGCGTATCTGCTCTAAATATCTCTTTTGACTCCAAATCTGACTTTGGATTTGCACTTTTGATTTTTGCTAGTTCATCTGCTGATATTTTGATTTTTGTACCTGCAAATATAGCTATACCACCATCGATAATACAAGCATCACCTAGAGGAATACCACAAGTAGAATTAGCTCCTAGAAGTGTATTTTCTCCTATGCTAATTGGATTACCATCAGTACCACTAAGTACACCCAATATACTAGCTCCACCACCTACATCACTACCAGCTCCGACTATAGCAGAACTAGATATTCTACCCTCTACCATCACAGCTCCAAGCGTCCCTGCGTTGAAGTTGATATATGAAGCACCTGGCATAACAGTAGTACCATTTGCTAGTTGCGCTCCCATACGGACTTTGGACGCTTCCAATATACGAGTATTATCAGCAGGGATGATATGTTGCAAAAAGCGAGGGAATTTATCTACAGCATCTACAGTAGGATATGTACCTCTTAGCTTCATCTCTATCTCATTGTCTCTTAGGTAGTCTAGTTCATAAGGTGTATTTCCAACCCATGCAACATTTGATAATATACCAAAAGCTCCATTGAGATTTACTCCTCTTAGAGGTGCTTTGGATAGAGACAAGGCATAAAGCTTTAGATATACAGCCTCTACACTTTGAGCATTGGCATCTTCAAACAAAAATACTATTCTAAAGTTCTTGCCAATATCTTCCATCTCTGCTAATGCTTTTATCACTTGTACATTTTTGTGTGCATCTCCTGTAGCCTCTGCTAGATATGGAGAGAACGCACTCATAGCATTTGCTACAAAATTGTCATTGATTGTAGCTACAAACTCACTACCACTAAAATCTACACTACATTTAGACTCTTGAAGAGCCTTGATAAATACAGCTCCACTACCAAAATTCTCATTCCAATTGATAAGACCAAAATTCGCTTGAAGTATCTTGTCTGCATTTTTCTGACCTCTATCAACTCTAGCTATACCAAATGCCATAGGCTCTTTATAGCCATCTTGTGCCGTGATTTGTGTTACCAACTCTTTGAATTCATCTGTGTTTTTTATAGTCTCTATTGCCATAAATTTCTCCTATAGTTATAATAAAGGTGATTATACTTTATTTTGTTTAATGTTGGTAATCTATCTCTCCGATAAAACTCTCCAACAGATACTCTTTGGATGCCAATTGAATATCTGTAGATATATCTTGTCCCATACAAAAGTATGACATAGGTAGATTATTTGATAGCAAAAATCCCAATAAATTACCAAAGTGCTTTGTCTCATCAAATTTGGTAAATATAACACTATCCAAATCCAATGGGTCAAATTGTTTGAGAGTATCATCCATATCATCTCTATTTGTAGTAGCTGATAGTACTAGATGTACCTCTATTTCTCTTTTTATTTTTGTCTGTGCAAATTGAAGTATCTTCATAAATTTTTGTGTATCATACGGAGAGACACCAACTGTATCTATAAGTATAATATCATTATTTGATTCTACTATATTACTCTCAAATAGCTCTATATCTTCTACTTTGATATGGTCTATATTTAGATGCTTGGCATACTCATCCAATTGAGCAAAAGCACCTATTTTGTAGCTATCGAGATTGATTAGGCTCATCTGTCTATCTGTAGTTTGGTATCTGCAGGATAGTTTAGCGATAGTTGTAGTCTTGCCCACACCAGTAGGGCCTACGAGCATTATAACCTTTGGCTCACCTACAGACTCTTTTTGGATACTCAACGCACTATCTATCTCTTCAAATACATAAGATACCAGCTCCTCTTTATTATCTAGTATATGACTATTCATCATCTCCAAAGGTGCTAATATATCATCTATCCAATCTTTTGATATTCCCTTATGCCAAAACAGTGATTTGATTTGACTAGAGATACTTTGATTTATCACACTAGCATTGAGAAACACATCTTGTGGTATAGATATAGTTATCTCCGAACGAATGACACCATCATCATAAGATATATGCTTTGCAGACAGTAGCTTTATATCCCGACCATACTTTGCCACAGCCAAATCATAAGCACTCTTCGGGTCAGAGGCTACAAATGTTTCTCGTATCATACACTATACCTTTTGATTATAATTAATATTTTAGCATAAAGTTTGTTATTTTGCTAGTGATTAATTATTTCTCAAAAACGAAATCACCACTAAACTATCAAGTTAAAGATATAGATAAAACTCATCAGATATTGATATTGAAAGTTATTCTAAATAGTTACGAAATAATTTATAATTTTTCTATACAAATCATATCAATATCCAAACTATCACAAACCTCTAATAAAAATACAAAAGAGTAAGAACCCCTATTTACCTTAGTTCTAATTGTATTATCACTATAATTATAACCTTTCTCTTTCATTATACTTGATAACATAATATAAGTAAGTTTTCTCTTTTTTAATTCATTTTTTATAAACTCTTTTGCTCTACTCTTCATATAAAATCTTTATTTTAATTATATCATATTTAAAAAGTATCTTGACA
>DAOVZV010000181.1 GCA_030634925.1 Sulfurovum sp. | reverse complement strand
TGGGTAGCATACTTCTAGGTCCTGATATATCTTCATTTAGCTTTTTTGAGCCAAATATTGTGATAGATGGAGAGGCGTTTTTTCTAGCGTACCATAGTTCGTCTCTTTTGTCTGTGTCGTGGGCTATTACGAACTCTTGTACTCCATTTTGTTTAAATGATTTTTCTAATGAATATAGCTGAAACTCTACTTCTTCTATGACATTGCCATCTACATCACCTATCAGTAATGCACCCGCATTTTCTGGTAGTTTGATACCTAATTTCTCTTTGAGGGCTTGTACTACCAAATCATCCATAAACTCCATCGCCACAGGATTCGCTCCAGCTGATAGGGATTTGAATACGGCATTCATCGCGTCATCTACAGATGGAAATACACCCATATATGCTTTGGTAAATTTTGGTTTTGGTATGAGCTTTAGAGTGATTTCTGTGATGACTGCTAGAGTCCCTTCACTGGCTATTAGGATACCTGCTATGTTGTATCCTGCCACATCTTTGATAGTCCGTTTACCTGCTCGGATAATGTCTCCGTTTGGTGTGACTGCACGAAGAGCCATTACGAAGTCTTTGGTGATACCGTACTTGGCTGCTCTCATACCTCCTGCGTTTTCACTTACATTGCCACCTAGCGTAGAATACTCTTCACTCGCAGGGTCTGGTGGGTAAAATAGTCCTACCTCCTCGGCTCTTTTTTGTAAGTCCATATTGACCACTCCTGGTTGGACTACTGCTACCATATTTTCCATATCTATCTCCAAGATAGAGTTCATGTGCTTCTCCATAGCCAACACAATTCCACCATTGGTAGGCAACGCTCCACCTGTAAATCCTGAACCAGCTCCTCGTGGAGTGATGATGATTTGATGAGCATTACAGTATGTCAAAATTCTGCTTACATCATCTTCATTGCGTGGAAAAAGCACAGCTTCTGGCTCGAACTTCGTCCTTGTGGCATCATAAGAGTATGCTATGAGATGGGCTTTGTCACTATATACATTATCTGCCTCTAGTAGTGACTCGAAATACTCTATATGTTTGTTATCTAACACTATATTGACTCCATACCAGTATAATAAGTTCCTGTAGCTTTGCTCCCAAACCAACCACTCTCAAGCTCTTGGAAACGCATATAGAAAGGGAACTGTCCTTGTGATGGTAATGAACTCATAGATTTTTGTCCTACTATAGCACCAGATAATGGGTCTAATAATACAGCACTATTGCGACGGACTATATATATGAGACCTACTTGATACTTCTGTGCAAAGTCTGCTAGATTGGCTTTGGTGACTTTTTGTTCTCCATTACTAGATAGATATACAGCAAACAAATCAGGATGTATCCAGTTTTTGTGACTATTTGCCGTGATATTTTTGTATATCTTTGAGTTTGGAGCTAGTACAAGTATATTGTTGTACAAATATCCACCTATTACTTTGTCTTTGACAGATACTTTAGTATTAATTGATGGTAGTTTGTCGTGGTTGATTATATCGTTGTCTATTAGCCTTGCCTTGTTTGCTGATACTCTTAATATCCTGCTACTAATAGCCTGAAGCTCGTTCGTATATGAGTGTACTACAACACCACTCATCCCTTTTGGCATAGTGGAGTTTAGAGTGATTGTATTGCCATTGATTGATTTGACAGAGGTGTGAACAGTATTTGGAAAAAACCCTGCAAATATGGGCATAGACAAGAGTGAGAGAAGTACGATTTTGTACATAAGTAAGCCTTTGTATTTTAAATATATTGTGTTGATTATACTAATAATATATTAAAAGTTTATTGATATTTAGATATAAGAGGATATATTGAGTTAGTTGGATATAATTATCATCAATTGATTGGTGGAGATGATAGTAAATTATGAAAATTGTAAAAATATTACTCGTATATAGTATGATGATAGGTATCTTGTTTGGGGCAAAAGTCACATCTGCGTATTGGCAAAAAGAGAATAAACTATCTCAATATCTATTGTCTGAAAATATCTCATTGGATATACTAGACAAGATACCCAAAAACGACAAAAAGTACATCACTGAGATTAGAACAAATCAACTCTACTATGAACTCAAAGACTCCAACGGCACTCTACTACAATCTCTCATACCCATAGGTGACGAGATGCAGATACAACTAGCCAAAGATTATGATAGTGATGATTATAGCTTTGATATAATACCCATCAAATACGACAAAAGAGAGTTCAACGCTAGTGTAGTAATACAGACCAATATATCCACAGATGTATCCAAGACTCTACATATCCCATATCTAGGCAGAGTATTTACCAAGCTACTCAAAGGCGTAATAGACTCCAAAAAGCTCAGAAAAGGTGACAAAGCATTTTGTATATATACCCAAAAGATAAGAATGGGCAAACCATATCTAATCCCAAAAATAGAGATGGCTATGGTTCATACTAGAGGCAAAGATAGATTTATATACGCAGACAAAGATGGATATGGATACTCATCTTCCAAATCATCTCAACCTATCAAGACCACCAAATCCAAATCCAAATTTGGTATGCCATTGCGTCATGTCCGTATTACTTCTACATTTTCATACAGACGATTTCACCCCATACTCAAACGATACAGACCACACCACGGCACAGACTTTGGAGCGAGAAGAGGTACTCCACTATTGTCAGTAGCAGATGGTAGAATTAGCTTCTCAGGACGGATGGGAGGATATGGAAATGTGGTCAAGATTAAACACGCAGGAGGATACGAATCTCTATACGCTCACCAAAGCAGAAGACGAGCCAAAAGAGGTCAAAAAGTCAAAAAAGGTCAAATAATCGGATATGTAGGAAGCACAGGCAGAAGCACAGGACCACATCTACACTTTGGACTAATGAGATATGGCAGATGGATAGACCCGATGAGAGTATTGGGCAAAAAGTATGTCAAAAGCAAAACAAGCAGAACAATATACAAAAAAGTAGATATAAAAAACCCAAAAGAGAAAAAAAGAAGACTAATAAGATATATAAAGTCACAAAAAATATAAAGGTAAAATATGAAAAATCAAATCAAAAACTTTAAATTAAGTCCACTAAAAGATGCCAAATTTATCAAAACAGCCAAAGCCTCATTTAATCAAAACGGCATAGATAAATCATGGGAGCTAATCCACTCACACGATAGTGTAGCCATACTAATCTACCACACAACCAAAGATGCTTTTGTACTAGTAAACCAATTCCGTCCTGCCGTATATCTACAAAATAAAGATGGAATGAGCATAGAATTATGTGCAGGAATAGTAGATAAAGAGTGTTCACTAATAGAGATAGCCAAAGAGGAGATAGAAGAGGAGTGTGGATATGCCGTATCCACAAAAGATATATCCCTAATCACCTCATACCACTCATCAGTAGGTTTCGCAGGGAGCAAACAGACACTATATTATGTAGAAGTAGATGAAACTATGCAAATCAGCGAAGGTGGAGGAGTAGATGACGAACAAATAGAAGTAATCTACCTACCAACATCAAAAGCCAAAGAGTTTATATATGATAAAGATATAGTAAGAACCACAGGATTAATGTTTGGATTTTTATGGTGGTTTGGTAGAGGATAGATAAAC
>DAOVZV010000210.1 GCA_030634925.1 Sulfurovum sp. | reverse complement strand
TTGTAATTAGCTATAGCTATATAGACAAAAAAATGAAGCAAAGAGTATGTACTAGAGACTGTTATATCCATCATAATTCAATATTTTCTACTATACTACTCTCTCCATATATGGTAAGTATATTTTACTCTATATTATCTATTATATTGACTATATCTATCATATATGGTATCACTACATATCCTTTATCTCTATGGATATATCTATCTTTTCATATATTAATTGTCATAATTATATACAAGTTTCTACTACATATACTAAGAGATAGTATAAAAGATAAATATATAGAAATCATTAGCAGAGAATGGACAATTAGAGTATCTTCTATTATATTACTATCAGTTTATATCTATATATTTATCAATGGATATAGACCTGATTATCTAAGTGATAGCCTAATGCAAACAATCAAACAAGCATCTAACTCTATATATTCTGATTGTAGATATATTGACTATATATTGAGGATACATATAGAATTAGATAGCTCTTTTTGGTGGATAACTACACACTCATCAGAAGTAGTAAAAGATACAATAATTCAAAATATTATATGGTTAAGCTTTATATCTATAAATGCATTAGCAATATTGGGGATTAATAGATTTATAGTACAGGTTGTATATTTTTTGGATAGATTGTTTAGTATAACCCCTCCAAAGAGGAGAGGAGAGAGATTAATCAGGGATGATTGTCTCAAATTTAGTACCTTCCATAGTGAAGTTACCCATTAGACCTGCAGAGTCAAATACAAAACCTACCATATTTGTACCAAAGTCAATATCATCTAGCTCTTCTTCTGAATTCCACTCATTCATAGCAAAACTAAAGTCCATTTTTGTATCCCAATCATCATCTAAATCACTCATAAAGTCTCTAAGTGCGTTATCTGATGTAAATGCAATAATCAAAGAGTAGTTTTGTACACCTACTTGAAATCCAACTGACGCAGCAGCGATACTATGGAAAGATTTTGATGCACCTGCTACACGCAATACACCCTCTCCATATTTACCACCAACAAAAAATCCAGCTTCTGTTACATCAGGAAATACTACATAACCTTTTGCATTTTCCAAAAAGTTCTTACCACCACTTACATCATGATAAAACTGTTGTAATGCATTATTGGCATCAGCCTCTATCTCAGCAGGAGAGTCTGCCATAATTGTAGTCGTACCAAATGCCAAAAGCATTGTAAGTATCAGTGATACAGATTTTAATATCTTCATTTTTCTTCCTTTTTTGATTTTGTTAATTATTTGGTGAGGTCAAAACCTCACTTCTGACTAATCTGGTCTAATTCTTTTGAATTTAGTACCTTCCATAGTGAAGCTACCCATCAATCCCGTAGAATCAAAAGTAAATGCTACCATAGACTCTTCATATTTTGGGTCTAGTTCTTCTTTGGAGTTCCACTCTGCCATTGCTATCTTACCATCTACATCAGTTTCCCACTCATCATCATTTAGCAAAAACTTATTGAGAGAAGCATCTGATGTAAATGCGATAATCATAGCATATTTCTGAACACCCATCTGAAATCCGATAGACGCAGAAGTGATACTATAGTAAGCTTTTGATGTGTTACCTATACGCAATACACCCTCACCATACTTACCACCAACAAAAAAACCAGCCTCTTTGATGTCTGGGAATATCAGATAAGCGTTAGCTTTCTCCAAATACTTCTTACCACCATTTACCTCATTGTAAAACTGTTGAAGTGCATCATTTGCATCATTTTCAATCTCACTCTTTGACTCTGCTACAGATACCGTACTCAATGATAAAATCATAGCCAGTACAATTGGTATAAATTTCAATATTTTCATTACTCAATCCTTGGGTTTAAATTTATTTATTATAACACAAAACGCTTTTATTGAGGTATAATCCTTTGGAATTTTGTACCCTCAATACTTGCACTAGCCATAAATCCCTTGTGTCCATAGACAAATGCCACTATTGGTTTCTCATAACTAATAGTAGTAATATCTCTACCAGCCCCCCAATTAGATATAGCAATAGAGCCATCAACTCCAGCTTCCCAACCATCACTACGAATGAAATTATTCAAAGATGCCTCTGTAATAAATGCGATAATCACAGTATAAACCTGCACCCCAACCTGATAACCCACAGAAGCAGATGTCATACTATAATAGTGTTGAGTCTGACCATCTATACGCAAAGCACCCTCACCATACTCACCACCAATGATAAGTCCCCCCTTGATAACAGACGGAATGACAAGATAACCTTTGACCTTTGATAGATAATCAGCTCCACCAATAGTACCTCTATCAAACTCCTTGATAGCAAAATCAACATCACCCTCCAACTCATCAGCAGGTTTAGCAAAAGCAGAACCACTCAACAGAAGTGATACAAATACCAAAATCAAAGTATGTTTAAATCTATTTATATACATAAAAAATCCTTTTATTATTTTTTAATATTATATCTGATAAAAATAAATAAGCAGAGATGTCAAAAGACATCTCCAAAAAGTAGAAAGAAATATTAGAAGTTATATACGAGTTGGAAAGATACAGAATCTTCTGAGTGTGTTGTTGTCATAGAAGGCATTCCCATACCAAGACCACCAATAGCAAATGTTTGACTAGATTCAGGAGAATGTACATAAGCCAAATCTATAGAGAAAGCTTCTGTAAGATTATAAGTACCACCTAGAGTATAATGACTCTCTGATGTAGCAGGAAAACCTAAAAGATTAAAGAAATTTAAAGCAGCAGCAGCAGGTACTGTAGCTCCTGCACTATTTTCTACTACAGCACTAGAACCATAATTATATCCCATTCTCAAAGCCCAATCTTCTTGTGCATATTGGTAACCTACGGCATATATATCTTGGTCTTCCCATCCAAAATCACCATAACCTTTTGTCTCTGACCATTGTATTTGTTTATAGTCAAATGCTATAGTATGTTCACCTGTAGTATATGAAAAACCTACACCTATCTCAGCAGGTTGTTCCAATGTATCAGACATTGTAGCTGTAAAAATTCCTGCTGTTACAAAAGGTTGAGTAGAGGTTGATAACTGATTAGCATAGTCCATCTCTATAGCAGATTTATATAATGCACCTATAGTAAGTCCATTTGAGAAATCATAAGCTATACCTAGATTATAACCAAAACCAAAATCTTGAGCTAAACCTGTACCTGTAT
>DAOVZV010000020.1 GCA_030634925.1 Sulfurovum sp. | reverse complement strand
TCCTATAAAATGTAGTAATGTTTTTTTGTGTTGTTCTATTTCATTATATAGTTGTATTTCTTGATCATAAAGAGTATTTGATACTTTATCAGCAGGTATAGCATTTATTTCTTCAAAAATAAGTCTATCTTTCTTATTCTGTAATTCATCTATTATTTTTTTATCTTCTTTCGAAATTTTAATACTTTGCTTATTATTTAGTTCCTTAATAGAAATTGAATTTATATCTACAAAATAAATTTCCTCACTATCAGACTCTTCATATTTTACTATCTCAGCTTTCACATTATTAGTATAAAGCCTATCCCGTATAATCTCCAATAAATTCGTCTTCCCAACTCCACTTTGACCAATAATACAAATCTTATCAAGTGGTTGTCCTGCTTTTTCGTGTCCTAGAGGATATGTCAAATCTAATGTTAAGTCTTTAAATTGTTTGTAGTCTTTTATCTCTAACTTTTCTATTTTCATCATTTGCTCACTTATTTGATATGGTTTGGATTATATCCTATTTTCAATATTATCTTAAATACAGCACCGTCTTTATCGTTTGATACTGTTATCTCTCCGTTCATGTGTTCTTCTATGATTATTTTTGTCATATATAGTCCTAGACCTGTGCCGTTTTTATCACTTTTGGTTGAGAAGTAGGGGATGAATACTTTGTCTATTATATCTGTGGGTATTCCTCCTGCGTTGTCTTTGATTATTATGGTTATGGTGGTTTTGTCTTTTATCAAGGATATATCTATTTTTTTGTTTTTTATATTGTTTTCTATCAATATATCTTTTGCATTGTTTATGATATTTAGTATAGATTGACCTAATTCATTTTTGTATCCTGTGGTTTGGAGTTCCTCTTTTTGGTTGAATATTATATCTATATTATTTTTTTCTAGTATAGGTTTTAGCATATCTATTGTATCTGTTATTGTACTATTTAGAGAGAATTTGGTTAGTTCTTTTTCTGGCTTGAAGAAATCTCTAAAGTCATCTATGGTTTTTGACATGTGTTGTATCTGTTTTTGGGAATTTGTATCAAAATATGATAGATACTCTTTGTCTAGTTTGTTTAATTTGTATTTGAGTATGATGGTTTGGTTTAATATAGAGAGACTATTTAGTGGTTGTCTCCATTGGTGGGCTATCATACTTATCATCTCTCCCATCTGAGCTAGACGGCTTTGGTGTAGCATTAGTAGTTGTTGTTGTCTATTTCTTTCTACTTCTTTATTGATTTTTCTTCTAAAAAGTATGATGCTTAATATGATAATTATAAACATTATAGTTATGATATATACAACTTTTCCCAATGAAGTTTGACTGATTATCTTATCAATTTTTACATTGTACCATGATTGTAGTATAGTCTCTTTTTGTTGTTTGGTGATAGTATCTATTGTCTTGTTTATTATACTAAGTAGTATTGGTTTATTGGAGCTAACTCCTAGACTACCTTTTATTTTTTTATCTCCTATCTTTCCCATTATTTTTATATTTTCTCTAAAATTATGCATAATAGAGTAGTTCATTCCCAAAGAAGAGGATATAGTTCCAAATACTTCACCATCACAGACTTCCTTTAGTCCCATACCATAGCTCTCTACTATCTCTAGGTTTGGATAGTTTTTTTGGATGTATTTTTTGATATTTATAGCTCCTTTTCGTATAGCTATCTTTTTGTTTTTTAAACTTTTGAAGTTATATACAAATGGCTTATCAATTTTTGTAGCCATTACAAGATAATCTTCTCCTAGTACTCTAGTGGGAATTATACTTTTATCCATACTTAAGCTTGTCGGAACTATGCCAAATATATCACATTTTCCATTTTCTAAAAAAAGCCTTTTTTCTGCTACGGTTCTTGCTTCAATTATATCAATACCTATGTTTAGTTTTTTGGTTATGATATTCAAAAAATCTACTGATATTCCAGAGAAGCTATTATCATCTTTGATAATAAAAGGAAAATCATATCTGCTATAGCATACTTTGAGCTTATCTATACTTTTGAGATATTTTTGCTCTTTTGGTGTTAGGTTGATATTTTTATTTATCTCTTTATATTCAAATAGATAGTCTTTTAAATTATTGCTAGTTTTTATATTATAGGTATCTTTTAATATATCTATCTGCTTTCTGAGGTAATTTTTGTCAAATGAACCTATCTTGTATATATTGGGAGATATTAATCTTTTTGTCTCATCTGCTTCGTATTTTAGATTTGCTTTTGATAGTCTTTTGGAGTATTTATTGTAGATAATATCTACTATCTCTTCTCTATGTTTTAGAGCATATTCCCACCCTTTGATAGATGCTTGGATAAATCTTTGTGTTCTTAATGGGTATTTTGATACCTCTTTTACGGAGGTAAATAGCTCTAATTGGAGATTATAGATACCAAAATCTTCTGGATTGATGATATTAAAAGAGACATTTTGTTCTTTTAGTTGAAATGGCTGGTCTGATATAAAAGCACTCATAGCATCTACTTTGCCATCTTTGAACTCTTTTATACTAAATGTATGGGTTGTAAACTTTAGCTTTGATACATCAATATTTTCACTCTCAAATGTATTTTTGAAATAAAACTCAAAATCAGATTTTTTTTCTGCCATAACGGTTTTTCCGATTAGGTCTTTTGGAGCTTTTATATCTGGCTTGGTGAGAAGTACCAAGGCAGATTTCTTGAAAAAGCTACCTAGTAGTTTGATAGGTTTCCCCTTGAGATAAGATACTAGGATATTGGAGTTGTATATTCCATAAGTAGATTTACCGTTTAAGACTTCATCTTGAACATTTATGCCTCGGTAAGACTCTTTGAACTCAACATCCAAGCCTACATCCCTATAAAACCCTTTCTCTTTTGCTATGATAAATCCTGCAAATTCAAATTGATACTTCCAATGAAGCTGTAGAGATACCTTTTCTAGCTTATTATCTGCTATTATATTGGTATAGGATAAGAGGATAATTAATAGTATGTTATTGATAAAATTTGATTTCATAATATATCTTTTATTTGACTTTAGTTTATATATAGTGTAATTATACCTTGTTTTTTGATATAATTTCTATCTAAACTATACACAAAGAGGATTATATGCACAGTTTTGCACCAGAGATTATACTTATTACTATATTGGGGCTTGTAGTTATTTCAGACGCTATAGCCAAAAAGCTCAAGATACCATCGGTCTTTTTATTACTTATAGGCTCTTATACTATATATACTTATGTACCTATGGCTGTTCCTATAGATATGAAATTGTACTTTGATAGTATTATACTATTTTGTATTCCTCTGATATTTATGGGGGATGCTTTGCATCTGCATTATATGGATATTCTCAAATATAGCTGGGATATATTTTATCTAGCAGTTGTGGCTGTGGCATTGTCTATTAGTGCTGGTGCTAGTATGTATTATCTAGGTATATTTGAGGGGCTTAGTCTGGGGGCTTATGTCTCTTTGTTTGCTATCAATATGGCTACAGATGCTGTGAGTGTGCAGTCTATATTGTCTAGGTTTACTGGTATTAGTCATCATATCAAGGTCTTGATAGAGGGTGAGTCTTTGGGTAATGATGCTACGGCTGTTATTGCGTTTTTCTTTATTGGATTGCCGTGGATGATAAGTGGTGAGATAGATGGTGTGGGTGCTTTGCTTGATGCGTTGAGAGTATTTGCTATGAGTATTGGTATTGGTTTGGTATTGGGTTTTGTCTTTTATATGCTGATGAAGCTATTATCAGACAAGAGAGGAGAGTTCTTTACTTTTGTGGTAGAAGCGTATTTGGCTTATGTGATAGCAGAGTATATGCATATCAGTGGTATCCTAACTCTCATCACAGCTATCATCGCTACAAAGGCGTGGATAGATATGGATATTCAAGCTACAGAAGAGACAGATAGCAAAAAATCAAAGAGTTTTATGCGTAAATTGCGTTTGGGTGGTATCACTACTACTACCAAAGATAGACTAGAGTATATATATGAGATGGCAAAAGAGTTTGGATATATCGCAGCTGTAATGATATTCTTTGTACTAGCAGAGATGGTTAGCCTAGATAAGCTTTGGGAGTATAGAGTAGAGATATTGATAATGTTTGGTATCACTACACTAATCAGAGCTACATCTATGGCGAAATTTGCATTTATTGGAGACTCTACAAAGCATATATCTCCAGTGGGTATAGAGGGTTGGTTTATACTTACATTTTCTGGGATGAAAGGGGCTTTGTCTATTATCCTTGTCCACATGATACCAGACTCATTTGAGTACAAAGAGTTTTTTGAAGTAGTGACAACTGGTGTTGTGATGATGTCTATATTTGTATATGGTAGTGTATTGTGGGTATATTTTACATTTATCAAGCAAGAAGAGAGTATAACTATTTTCAAGAACTAAGATTATACAGTACATTTTAGGATTTTTTGATAAAATGACACAATTAAATTAAAGGCAGACTAATGTTTGGTATCGGCTTTCCCGAGTTACTTCTTATCTCTATTGTTGCTATACTGTTTTTAGGTCCAGATAAATTACCACAAGCTTTTGTAGATGTGGCTAAGTTTATCAAGGGTGTTAAAAAGAGTGTAGGAGACGCAAAAAGTTCTATAGAAGAGGAGCTAAAGATAGAAGACCTCAAAGAAGAAGCGTTGAGCTATAAAAAGCAGTTAGATGATGCTACAGATGAGCTTAGAAACTTCAAAAATATCAACTTTGATGATTTTGAGGATATAAGCTATGAGACTCCAACGCCATCATCTCCACCCAAAAAAGACCCCTATGCACTAGCTCCATCAGAGATAAAAGATGAGCCAATCACTACACAAGTAGAACCCAAAAATGATAATATAACATTGATAAAAAAGAAAAAAGAGGATAAAGATGTTTAGTAATATTAGACCACACCTTATAGAGCTTCGCAAGAGATTGGGATTGTCTGTATTGTCTGTATTTTTGGCTTTTATCGTTGCTTTTACATTTCATGAGGCACTACTAGAGTGGATAACAGCACCTCTAAATGAGGCACTAGAACAAGTAGCACAAATATCCAAAAAAGCATCCGATGGAATGGTAACTACTCATCAAGTCGGAGGAGCATTTTTTGTAGCTATCAAAGTATCATTCTTTGCAGCTCTTTTGGGTGCTATGCCGTTTATTTTATATCAGATTTGGTTATTTATAGCCCCAGGATTGTACAACAATGAAAAGAAAATGGTTATTCCTTTTGTAGTTGGTGGTTCTGTGATGTTCTTTGTGGGTGTTTCGTTTGCCTATTATATCGTCACACCTTTTGGATTTCAGTTTTTGATTACATTTGGTTCATTCCTCTATACTCCTCTTATCAATATAGAAGATTATGTTGGATTTTTTACCAAGATTATGATGGGCTTTGGTATCGCTTTTGAGCTTCCTGTATTTGCATACTTTTTGGCACTGTGGGGGCTTGTAACTGATAAGACACTCAAAGACTTTTTTAAATACGCAGTGCTTATGATATTTGTACTTGCTGCGTTGCTGACTCCTCCTGATGTATTGACACAGTTACTAATGGCGATACCTCTGATAATATTGTATGGTATATCTATATATATCGTGCGTATGGTCAATCCACATATCGAAGAAGATGATGATGAAAATTGAGTTAGGTGTAGATACTCTTACAGATAGTTATGATTATACTCTTCCTACAGAGATGATAGCTACGACTCCTGTACACCCAAGAGACGAGGCAAAATTACTTGTATATAATAGAAAAACAGAAGAGATTACACATACATCTTTCAAGCATCTACTAGAGTTTGTACCAAAAGAGTGTAGTATATTTATCAATGATACAAAAGTTATCAAAGCTAGACTATTTGGACATAAGCCTAGTGGTGGAAAGATAGAGTTATTATTTAATAAACCAATAGATGCTATGGAGTCTCTTGTACTTATAAGAGGTAAAGTGACGATAGGTATGGAACTGATATTTGAAGATGAGCTTTGTTGTAAAGTTCTTAGACTCAATGAGGATGGTTCTAGGGTTGTATCATTTAGTCATAGAGGAGAGGATATTAGATTTGAAGAACTTGTGATAGTACTTGACAAGATAGGACATATCCCATTGCCTCCATATATCCAAAGAGATGACAATAGTGATGATGAGGTAGATTATCAGACACTATTTGCCCAAAATGCAGGAGCAGTCGCAGCACCTACAGCCTCTTTGCACTTCACTCCTGAACTATTTGCAAAGCTAGAAGATAGACACGATACACATAGAGTTACTCTACATGTAGGAGCTGGTACATTTAAGCCAGTAGATGCCAAAGAGATATTAGACCACCCAATGCACTCGGAGTATTTTGATATTTCTGATGAGTCATCACAAGCTATAGATAGTCCCAAAGATATATTGGCTATAGGTACAACTGTTACAAGGACAATAGAGTATTATGCTAGAACAAACCAAAGACAAGGAGAGTGTGATTTGTTTTTAAATCCATCAAACTTACCCAAAAGAGTTACACATCTACTTACCAATTTTCACCTACCAAAAAGTACTCTGATTATGTTAGTATCATCATTTGTAGGTAGAGAGAAGACTATGGAATTATATCAAGAAGCCATAAAGAGAGATTATAGATTTTTCTCTTATGGGGATGCGATGTTGATATTATGAGAAATTTGATTTATATAATATCGGCTATGGTATTGGTGTCGATGATAAGTGGATGTAAACCATCTCCTCATCCCAAAAATCCAGACTACAAGATAATAAAACCAAAAGTAAAATATAAAGCAACCAAGAAAAATCTATCCAAAATGGTCAAGAAGCTTCAGGGGAGACCTTATGTATGGGCTGAAGAGGGACCTAATTATTTTGATTGTTCAGGATTTACCTATTATATGTATGGTAGTATGGGCATCACCATACCAAGAGTAGCTAGACATCAAGCCAAACAAGGACAAAAAGTCGAAATGACTGATTTGCTATATGGTGACTTGATATTCTTCGATACAGACAAAAGACCAAAAGGAAAGATAACTCATGTGGGGATGTATGTGGGAAATGGTTGGTTTACTCATGCTAGTACTAGTAATTATGAGATAGAGTATTCCAATCTATATGCGTCCAAATATTATCAAAAGAGATTAAAGGCATGTAGGAGGTATCTACCACAGAAAAAAGTGATACAAAAAAGTATGAAAACATGGAAACCAAATCAATCAGAAGCGATAAAAAAACTCTATAGTGATGATTTGCTATAGATGATTTTATCTTCACGATATATACACAAAGTTAATTTATAATTTCGTAAATAAACCAAAAAGGAATAGATGATGAAGACACTTACACAGATTATTGGGCTTACACTAGTATTTAGTATCGCTACTTATGCAGATACTTCAAGCGACAGAGAACAAAGAGAGTATTATCAGAAGATACAAGACTCTTATAAATATCCAACTTACCCTAGAAGCAGTGATTATACAGAAAAAGATAGATATTCACAAGATGAGATAGAGATAGAACGAGAGATAGAAAGAAGAATAAAAAAGAGAGAACAAGAGAAGAGAGATGCTCAAAAAGAGAGAAAAGATAAGATAGATAGAGAGAATAAAATCAATAGGGAAGTAGAGAGAAGAGAGAGAGAAGAGAGAGATAAAAAAAGAGTTGAAAAAGAGAGAAAAGAGTATAAAGTAAGAGAGAAACTAAGAGAGAGAGAAATAGAGAGAGATAATATAATCAAAGAGAGAGAACGAGCTTTAGAAGATGAAGTAATAAAAGAGAGAATAAAACAAGATAAGATAGAAAAAGAAGTAAAGATAAGAGAGAGAAAGAGATTAGATGAGGCAGATAGAGAGAGAAAAATTAGAGAAGAACAAAAGAGAATAGATAGAGAAGAAAAAGCCCAAATAGAAAAAGAAGTAGAGAGAAGAGTAGAAAAAGCTAGACTAAAAGAAAAAAGAGAGAGAAGAGCAAAACGAGAGAGACGCAAGATAAGAAGAATGCAAAATACATTTTATGATAATAGAGGACGACATTACGGTAGATTTACCAAAAGAGGATACCGAATAGATGGCAGATTTTATAGATATAATAGGTCTTATTCATATAGAGATAGACTAAGAGGACAACCAAAAAGAAGAGTTAGACCAAATAGAGACCATAGAAGATAATATATGAAACTAGCAAGTATTGATGTGGGACTCAAAAGAATAGGTGTAGCCATCTGCTTAGATGGCAATATCGTCATCCCACAAAATGCGATATTTCGCAAAAATCGTAATCAAGCTAGTAGAGATGTCAATATCTTTCTCAAAGAGTGGGAGATAGACAAACTCATAGTTGGATTACCCAAAGATGCAGATAATTCAGAAGAGATGCAAAGAAGAATAGAACATTTTGTATCTCTTTTGGAACTTACTATCCCTGTAATATACCAAGATGAACAAAATTCAAGTGTAGAAGCCAAAGAGCTAACAAAAGGTATATTCAAACACAAAAAAGATGGTAAAATAGACTCAATTGCTTCAAAAATTATACTAGAGAGGTATCTAGGCACATTATGAGTCTATACCATCTAAAATCTACTAAATAATTAATCTCATACTAACCTCTAATCACAAATAAGATATAATTTCTCAACCTAAGTGGTGCGACGACTGTATTTGTGGTCCAACATTGATTTTGGTGGGACTTGTAGTGTGTCGGTGTGTGGTCTTTATCGTTTGAGTTTGACTATGTCTGCGAGATATTGACCCCTAAAGATAGACTCACTCCCACACTGTTGGCTTATTCGGGCCGATTGAAACAGAACGCCCACTCGGGGCATTTGGTGGTGATAAATTGTTATCTCTACCAAACGCCCTTTTGGCTTTATTTTGGAGAGTTTTATGGATATTTTGATTATAGGTGCAGGTGGTAGAGAATACTCTATTGGTTTGGCATTGACTAAAGATGAGGGTGTAGATAAGATATACTTTTCTACAGGCAATGGAGCTACTGACGCTCTAGGTACAAACATAGACATAACAGACTTCAATGAATTGGCTGATTTTGTAGAAGAAAATCACATTTCTCTAACCATAGTAGGACCTGAAGCTCCTTTGGTTGATGGTATTGTAGATATTTTTGAGGGTAGGGGGCTTGTGATATTTGGTCCATCTGCCAAGGCTGCTCAACTAGAGGGTTCAAAAATCTTTATGAAGAACTTCTTGGCTCGTCATAGCGTACCAACTGCTAAATATATAGAGACTAATTCACTTGAAGTTGCATATAAGTTTATAGAGACTCTCGAAGCTCCTATCGTAGTAAAAGCAGATGGATTATGTGGTGGAAAAGGTGTGATAATCGCACAATCACAAGAAGAAGC
>DAOVZV010000291.1 GCA_030634925.1 Sulfurovum sp. | reverse complement strand
TTCCATATCTATAATTCATTATCTCTCTCTTTCCTGATATTATATCCAATTCAGAAGATAGCAGATAAATCTGTCCGTCTTTAAGACGGAGGTTTTAACCTTTTTGGTGACTAATAAAAAATTAGCGATTCTTCTGAACCATAATCTTTATGTGTAGTTTTTTTCCTATCTACCACAAATAGAAAAAGAAGTGTCCATAATAAAGATGTCTTTCCTTTATTATTTCTTCCTGCTATCTGAACAGAATTGCTATCAAGTTTTAAATTTGCTATTGAATAGTTTCCCGAATTAATCATTCTTATATTGGTTAATTTCAAAATCATCTCCTATAAAAAGTTAGATTTTGATTATACTGATAAAATGTGTCAAACGGTGTGACAAAATCTAAATAAGACCAAATTTACTTCAAATCTCCCCAACTATCCCCTATACTGATGGAACATTCTAGGGGTACGGTTAGTTTTATTATATTTTCCATAGTCTCTTTGAATATATTGCTTGTTTGGATTACATCTTCTTCTTTGATTTCAAATATTAGTTCATCGTGGATTTGTAGTAGCATATATGCGTTTAGGGATTTGTCTTTGATGGTTTGGCTTATGGTATTCATTGATAGTTTGATTAGGTCTGAGGCACTTCCTTGGAATACTGTGTTTGTCGATTCTCTCATAAATGCTGATTTTTGCATACCGTTGGCGTTGTCGTAGTCAAATAGCCGTCTTCTGTCTGATATGGTCTCTACAAACCCATCTATTTTGACCTGTTCTTGTATTGAGGATAGATAATCTTTGACTGTTGGAAAAGATGCAAAGTAGTTTATGATAATCTCTTTGGCTTGGGTGTTTGAGATAGATAGCTCTTCTGATAGTTTCTTCGGTCCCATACCGTATAGTAGTCCGAAGTTTACTGATTTGGCGAAGCTTCTTTTGGCTTGTGCTTGTTCCTCTCCAAATAGTCTGATAGCTGTGGCTAAGTGAATATCTTCTCCACGATTAAAAGCGTCCATCAATGCACTATCTTTTGAGAAGTGTGCTAATAATCTTAGCTCTATTTGAGAATAATCTATACTCACAAGCTTGTATCCATCTCTAGCTACAAATGCGTCTCTAACTGAGCGACCTAATGCTGAACGGACTGGTATGTTTTGGAGATTTGGTTCTTTGGAGCTTAGTCGTCCTGTGGCTGTGCCTGTCTGTACAAATGATGTATATATACGGCTTTTGGAGTCTGATTTTGCTAGTTTGAGTAGAGGTGTGATATATGTGGATAATATCTTTTGGTACTCTCTGTATTCTAGTAGTTTGGGTATGATTTCGTGAGCATCTATTAGTGAGTTTAGGACACTTTCATTGGTGCTGTATCCTGTTTTGGTCTTTTTGCTTCCAGTTAGTCCTAGAGTTTCAAATAGTACTATACTTAGCTGTTGGGTGGATTTGATATTGAACTGGCTACCTGCCAATTGATATATATCTTGTGTGAGTTGTTGTAGGTCTGTAGTTAGCTTCGATTGTAATGATATTAATTTACTTTGGTCTATCTCTATACCTAGCCTCTCCATATCTATAAGCACATTAATAAATGGATACTCTACCTCTTTGGCATACTCTAGTAGAGATAGCTTTTCTACTTCTTGGCTAAGTTTATCATATATTTTGTATGTCATCCACGCATCTTCTCCTGCATAAAATGAGGCATCTTCTATATCTACACTAGAGAAATCTTCACCCTTTTTGACCATATCTTTGAATGGCTTCATCTCATAACCAAAGAACTTTTTGGCTAGTGAATCTAATCCTACTTTGCTACTCGGGTCGAGCAACCACGCTAGAAGCATCGTATCCCCATAAGGTGTTACCTCATCAAAATTGTATCTATTATATAGCAAAGACAAATCAAATTTGAGATTTTGTCCTACTATTTTGTGTCTTAATAGTCTTTTGAGAGAAGATAGTGCATCATCTAGGCTTATCTGATTACCTACACCTAGATAGCTATGAGAGATAGGCACATAATACGCCTTGTCTATATCCATACAGAAGCTAAATCCTACGATATTGGCTACTCTTGTATTTAGTCCTGTGGTCTCTGTATCAAATGCTACAATAGCATCATCTGATATACTATCTATCACCTCATCTAGTGCCTCTTTGGTATCTAGCGTAATGGGATTGAAGCTTATGCTATTTGATGGCTCTTCATACTCTCCATCATCCATACCTATCTTGGCTTTTTTGATAGCTTGTTTCATCT
>DAOVZV010000146.1 GCA_030634925.1 Sulfurovum sp. | reverse complement strand
ACTTTATTTTATCATTAAACTTTTCATACTCTGAGATATAAAGGACATTTATTATTTCTTCTATACTCATCTCATCAATATTCTCATAAAGAGATTTTATATTATTTTTAAGCCTATTATCCATATCCAAAACCAATCCCAAAGTCTTATCAAAATCTTTTTGTTCATCTTGAGTATGATATTCTTTGAGAGTTTGATAGACTTTTGTAGAAAATATAGACTCTAAATCATTGATATTTTCCCATACATATTGATATAACTTTTCATCTATTTCTTCCATAATTTATATTCCTTTTCCAATCATCAACTAGAAAACCCACTACAAAAACCACTCTTCTCTTGTACTATTTTCTTCTGTTTTTCTTTTCTAAATGTGTCTTTTTCTACAAATATCTTTTTGCGTGTGACTGGGTCTAGTTCTGTGTAGTACATTACTGATGAGTATGTCCCTGGGGTTGGGGTGAATACTTGTGCTTGTTCTGGGTTCATCTTTAGTACATTTGATGTGAAGTTTTTGAGTTTGTGCATATCACTCTCTTCACATCCTGGGTGGGCTGCGATTAGATAATATGTGAGGAACTGTTTTTTGCCCAAATCTTTGTTTAATTTGTCATATAGTTTTTTGAAATCTACTAGGGTTTGTTTGCCTGGTTTGCCCATTAGGTCTAGGACTCTTGGCTCTGTGTGTTCTGGTGCTACTTTCATCTGCCCTGATATGTGGTGTTGTACTAGTTCTTTGAGATATGAGTAGCCTTTTCTTTTGTCCTCTGTGATGAGGTCGTATCGTATCCCTGATGCTACAAATGCTTTGCGAATGCCGTCTATGTTTCGTACTTGTTTCATCAGTCCTATTACTCTTGTGTGGTCTGGTTTCATAGCTCCACATAGCTCTTTGGCATCTACACATCGTTTGTAATCACAAGTACCTTTTTTGAGCTTTTTGTCGCACTCATATCCGTACATATTGGCAGTTGGTCCTCCAAGGTCGGAGATGATACCTTTGAAATCTTTGTACTCTTTGAACTGATATACCTCTTTGACGATAGACTGTTCAGACCTTGTACGGATTGTGCGTCCTTGGTGTACTCCGATGGCACAGAAATTACACTCACCCCAACATCCGTGATGAGTCATAATAGAAAATTTGATAGTCTCTAGGCATTTGACCTTACCATCTTTTAGATAGTATGGGTGTAGTTCTCTTGTAAATGGCAAAGCAGATACTTCGTCCATCTCTTTTTCGTTTAGATAATCGCACGGGGGGTTTTGGATAGAGTATCTACTATCTACTTGTTGGCTTAGTCCATTGGCAGATATTGGGTCGTTGTTGTCATAAAATAGGTCAAAAAGGTCTATATATTTCTCTTTGTCCTCTAGGCACTCTTTGTGAGATGGTAACTGGTGAAAATCTAGCTTTGGCTCTTTGTCTATATAACATATACCTCTTATATCTTTCCATTCATCACCTCTATCTATAGCTTTGGTGAGGTCATAAAGGGCTTGTTCTCCCATTCCATAGATTATGATGTCTGCTTTGGAGTCAAATAGTATAGGTTTTCGCAGTTTATTTGACCAATAATCATAATGAGTAACTCTTCTCAAAGACGCTTCAATACCACCTAGTACAATAGGCACAGTATTTTTGAAATTTTGACGGACTAGATTGGTATATGCTAGTACGGCACGGTCTGGGCGTTTGTTGTTTTTACCTCCAGGGGTATAATCATCACTATTACGAAACTTCTTTGTAGCAGTATAATTAGATACAATAGAGTCGATACTACCACCACTCACACCCCAATATAATCGTGGCTCTCCTAGTCGCTTGATGTCTTTGTCACTCTTGATATCAGGCTGACCAATCATACCGACTTTGTAGCCTTGTTTTTCTAGCATCCTGCCTACTGTAGATACACCTATAAAGGGCGAATCTATATAAGCATCTCCACTCACAAGTATCACATCACATTGAGTCCAGCCCAAAGCATCCATCTCTTCTCTAGTCGTAGGTAGAAACCTATTATCAAATTTTTTCATAGATTAGTGCTTCGATACATCATATCGGCTAGACAAAGACAAGAAAAAGTCTTTCAACGCAAACGCAGTAGCAGACAAAACCACTTTAACTTCCATATCCACAGATGACCTCTTTGAGAACTCCAATAACTCTTCTAGTTCCTCCATAGAGAAGTCTCTAGTAGCATACATAGTGATTTTACGAGCATCACTTATCGCACCCTCTTGATACTTATCTCTACTCTCTTTGAAGTACTCATCATCAAGCTTCGTCCCACCTACTGAACCCTGCATCATAGGTTTGAGCAGTTCATCATAAAATGTAGCGATATGCTCTTTGTTGTTGAGTATATGACTTAGCTCATCAAGTAGCTCAACTCTATCTGCGAACTCTTCACTCTTCTCTAGCTTGGATATATAAGTATCACTCTCATTTTGGTCATACTCCTCTTCTACCAAAGCAGAAGAGTATTGCAAAAACAGTACATTTTTATAATGCTCCAAGACCTCTGTCATCTCATCTTCACTTAGATTTCTCTCTATATAATCCTTGAATCTCAAAGAGACAAGTTGCATATCATAAGACTCATTTGCATCTTGACTAAAGCCATTTTGCATCTGCGAAAATTGAGATTCAAGCTCCAAAAGCTCCTCTTCACTGTTCGAGACCATAATATACTGCTCCACCTGTTGAGGTGACGCACCAAATAGAAACTGGATAAGTATTGTAAGTAATATTAATTTTTTCATAACTAGATTATATCAAAAAATTTAATAATCCACCAACTCACCATCCAAAGTCTTTAGAAACTCCACAACTTCACTAATCTCAATAGGTGTAAACTCATTTCCAGTCTGATATTTACTCATAATCCTCACAGCTTCAGATAACTCTTTGACCGAACCATTGTGAAAATATGGTGCTGTCTTGGTTATATTTCTCAATATAGGCACTCTAAACCGAAGATTATCATTTCGTCCCAAAAACCCACCTATATTATCAAAAGGAAAAGGACTATCTTTTATCTCCAAAGTAGGAGATATAATAACACCCATATACTCAGATAGATAACTTCTAAGAGGGAATTTTTGAATACTCTGACCTCCAACACTCATACCTGCATGACAACCTTTGCATCCTTTGGTGAGAAATAGCGTCATTCCCATCTTTGCTTTTGGACTTATAGCACTATTATTACCCTCCAAAAACCTATCATAATCACCTCTTGTAAGCAGAGTTCTCTCGTACGCACCGATAGCTTTTCTCACATTTTCAAAAGTAATCTTTGTCTCTTCAAATACTTTTTGGAATTTCGCTAGATATTTATCATCACTATTTAGTACATTTTCTATCTCTATAGGCTTCATATTCATCTCAAAATGAGCCTGAATAGGTCCTCCTGCTTGTTCTTCTACATCTTTTGCTCTACCATCCCAAAACTGACTCTTTGCCAAAGAAGCATTAAGCACAGTAGGAGAGTTGAGATGAGATGGATTAGCCTGATTATTGTGTCCAATCGCAGTAGGAATATTATCATCTCCACCCTCTTTGAGTTTATGACAACTAGCACAGCTAATAGTCCCATCCTTGGATAATCTAGTCTCAAAAAACAGCTCCTTACCCAATGCTATCTTCTCTCTAGTCATCAGATTATCAGGATTATCAATGACTCTCAACAGTCCATCATAATCACGAGGAATAGGCAACATACTTGTAGATAATGCCCTATCCCTCAACATCTCATCACTCAATACCACCACATCTTTCTTGCCCAAAATAGTTGGCAAAGAGACTATTAATCCAACAACAACACCCACAATCAATAAAACTTTTATAAATGAATTCATTATTTTAACCTTTCAATCTCTACTATACTCAATCCCGTAATCAAAGATATAGTTTCTATATCAATATTTTGGGTTAAAGATACTTTAGCTATCTCAATCTTCTCTTTTTTTGCTCCTTGTTCTATTCCCTCTTCCAACCCCTCCAACTTCCCTTTAGCCTCAGCAGTATCAAGTGTATTTATCCAATCTCTATAATACTTTAAACTTTGCTCATACTCTTTTCGTTTTTGTGGATTCATCTTGGCTAGTTCTGATAGTGAAAAGGCATCATTTATAATATCACTTTTAAACATTTCAGGGATTTCATCAAGCTTAGATAATTCATTGAAAAACCAAAGCCATTTTTCAAGATGATTAGAGAGTTCCTCTTTTTTCTTTTTGAATTTAGGAAGTTCTATATAGACAAATGATAGCTTTTTATACATCACTTTATTGGTATCTCTATCTGTAATTTGTCCATAGTGTAGATAATTGTCATCATCAAAATCATCTACTATAAAGTTCAAAATTCCTATAAAATATATAGGTTTAAGCTCAAAATTCCATTT
>DAOVZV010000246.1 GCA_030634925.1 Sulfurovum sp. | reverse complement strand
TGTTAAAATCTAGCAATCTAAAATAAATGGTAAAGTATGGCATCAAAAGATATAATATACAAGCAAAATAAATTTCGTCTCTCTTATGAGATAATCAATTCTAGCCAAAAAAAGGTGATTTTGATACTTCATGGTTGGGGTAGTAACAAAAAGATAATGAGAAAAGCCTTTGGTAATACTATGGTAGATTATAAGCATATCTATCTTGATTTGTCGGGGTTTGG
The DNA here is from genome assembly GCA_030634925.1 of Sulfurovum sp. Classification (GTDB taxonomy): domain Bacteria; phylum Campylobacterota; class Campylobacteria; order Campylobacterales; family Sulfurovaceae; genus Sulfurovum. The sequence goes on along the minus strand of DAOVZV010000246.1, from coordinate 2,475 downwards.
TAAGAGTACCAATGATATTGTACTTACCTCATCAGATTACGCGTCTATAGTAGATATATTTTTGGATACTTTGGGTGTTGAGGTGACTATTATTATGGGTCACTCTTTTGGTGGCAAGGTAGCCACTTTGCTCAATCCTCCATATCTAGTTTTATTATCATCTTCTGGTGTATTAGTACCAAAAGTGACTTCTGTGCGTATGAAGATAGCACTATTCAAAATTCTAAAGCCTTTTAAGCTAGATAGGCTTCATCAGCTATTTGTGAGTGATGATGCCAAGGGAATGAGTCAAAATATGTATGAGACATTCAAAAATGTAGTCAATGAGGATTTTGAAGATAACTTTGTCAAAAATAGTAGTAAAGCATTGTGTTTTTGGGGTAAGGATGATACTGCTACTCCTCTTTGGAGTGGTGAGAAGATAGCCAAACTACTAGATGATGCACCTTTTTATCCACTTGATGGAGACCACTTTTTCTTTTTGAACCATAGCCAATTTATCGCTCAAACAATCACTACTAAATGCAAGGACTAACTCTATGACAATACTCAACAATACATTTTATATGCTCTTTATCGTAGCTATAGGATACTACTTTATCACCAATCTTCAATGGTATAGCTACAAGCTATCTCGTGTGCTGTTTCATCATACAAAACTATGGTGGCATTATGTATATTTCTTGCTTCCGTTTTTGCTATATGCGTGGGTGAGTGCCAACACTCCTTATAGCTTTTTGGTAGTTATCATCTATTGGGGATTACTATTCTCGTGGTATAGAAAGCTAGACAAGCCATTGGTATTTACAGGTAGGATAAAGAGATTTTATGTGGCACTATTATTTGTAAGTGTATTTGTATCTTTTACATTTGGATACTTCTCTGTCGTACTTCCTCTATTTATAGCTTATCTTCTATCTCTATTTATAGAAAATTTACTATTTAATAGCTTCAAAATCAAAGCCCAAAAGAAAATAGACTCATTGGAAAATCTCAAAGTTATCGGTGTGACTGCTAGTTATGGCAAGACGAGCATCAAAAACTATATTTCTCATATCATTCAAGCCAAATACAAGACTTATGCTACTCCTCGTTCGGTCAATACTCTAGGTGGTGTGGTACTTGATATAAACAATGACTTACCTACAGATACAGAGGTATATATAGTAGAGATGGGTGCTAGAGGAGAGGGAGATATAGCAGAGATTAGTACATTTGTAAATCCTCATCTAGTAGTAGTAGGCAAGATTGGACCAGCTCATATAGAGTATTTCAAGACCATAGAGAACATACGAAATACAAAGATGGAAATTCTAAAAACAGATAGACTACAAAGAGCGTGGATACATGAAAGTGCCAGAGTCAAGCCAGAGACTATCATAGATACATTTGGGACTATAGAAGATTTGAATATTCGTAGCAAGTTACAAGCACCCAAGCATATCATCAGTGATATAGAGTCCTCACTAGATGGTATTAGCTTTTTGTTAGATGGTGTCAAGTACAGTGCTTCTATATTAGGAGAGTTCAATGCTATGAACTTATGTGCATCTATATTAGTAGCCAAAGAGTTGGGATTAGATGATACACAAATACAAGAGGGACTATCATCATTAGCACCAGTACCTCATAGACTCCAACGCATAGACGCAGGAGGCAAGATAATACTAGATGACTCATTCAATGGCAATATAGATGGAATGCTATCATCATTTGATTTGGTAGATAGCTATGATGGTCGCAAAGTAGTACTCACTCCTGGTCTAGTCGAGGTAGATGATGAATTTAATATACAAGTAGCCCAAAGAGCCAATGAGGTCTTTGATTTGGTCATTGTCACAGGAGATTTGAACTATCATATATTCAAGGAGTATATAGATGAAGATAAACTTCTCAAACTCCAATCCAAAGAGCTGATGGAAGAGATGCTAGTAGAACATACCAAAGTAGGTGATTTGATACTATTTGCCAACGATGCACCTAGTTATATATGATAAAATCTATTATATAGTAATATTTGGATATAATTCGCAAAAATCATATTAGGGCATTGACTCTTTTATCTTAGGAAATTTTATGCAAAAAATTAAAAATATTGCCGTTATCGCGCATGTTGACCACGGTAAGACAACACTGGTAGATGAGCTTCTACAACAATCAGGAACATTTGAAGCACACCAAGAGGTAGAAGAGAGAGCAATGGACTCTGATGCTATCGAAAAAGAAAGAGGAATTACTATCCTCTCAAAAAATACGGCTATTGAATACAAAGACCACAAGATTAATATCATCGACACCCCTGGTCACGCCGATTTCGGTGGAGAAGTGGAGAGAGTATTGAAAATGGTAGATGGTGTACTTCTACTTGTTGATGCACAAGAAGGTGTTATGCCTCAGACTAAGTTTGTACTTAAAAAGGCTATAGCACTTGGACTTATTCCAGTTGTAGTAATCAACAAAATAGATAAAGATGGT
>DAOVZV010000257.1 GCA_030634925.1 Sulfurovum sp. | reverse complement strand
TTTGATCTAAAAGTGTTAATTTATCTCTAAAGAAATAGGCATTTGAACCTGAAAAAGCAAGATTATAACAGTCATAATTAACAGCCACTTGCTTATCATCAAAAATATGTATATCTCCTGCACTGTTAGTCTGATTAATATTAGAAACTACACCAAACCTATCAAAAAGCAAAATCCCTAGTTTTCTTAAAAATTTATGAGATACAGATGTAATAACTATCTCATTGTGGTCTTTTCTGATAAATCCATCACCATCAATAAGTCCACTCAAAAAAGATAAAATAGACTTATTTGAAAAGCCCAATATGGTAGAGTTTATATCTATATTGTGGCTATACTTATCTGCTACATCAAATTTATCCAAAAATACTTTTGATTTTTTCTTGTTAGAGATAGTTAGATTATTTGTACTCTTGCTAGTTTTGATACTATTTTTAACATCAAAAATAGTCTTGATGTATTTGAGTATATCTATTTCACTATTAGCAAAGTTGAGATAATTTAAGCCTCTATCTCTGTCTATATTTCCATCAGACATAAACATACCCAAAGCATAAGTTTCACCTTTGGAATATTTATCTTTAATATCTTTTAATGATGGTTGCATAATGAGATAATCATCATTAGTCAAATCTTTAGACTCTTTAAACTCATATTTTAGGTCACTATTAAAGACCTTAAACTTATGACCCAAAGTCACTCTATTTTCGAATATATTTATCTCGGGAGTCACTTTTAGTAGAGGCTGTTCAGGCTGATAAAATAGCTCTGTAACGCTCTTTAGTCCACTTTGAGTATAGACTTTATCTCCAACTTCTATATCTTCTATAGCTACAAGCCCTTTGGTAGTAGATACCAACGAACCAGCTACTAGACAATCTCCCACTATCCTAGCAGACTTCTTATATGGAGTTCTAGCTGATAAATGTAAATCATTCATCGCGTACAAAATCCTCCTATGGACTGGTTTTAGTCCATCTCTTGCATCAGGTAATGCTCTACCTATGATTACGCTCATAGAGTAGTCGAGGTAACTAGCCCTCATACTATCTTCTATCAAAATATCTTGGGTATTTTCTTGCTCTTCTATCAAATTATTCATACAATTCCTTATATATCAATATTGATTTTATTATATCTGATTAGTAGAGTAAAAGGCTTAAATCATCTGCTAGATAGCTTTAAATGGATTTGAGCTATTTTTATGTTTTTATCTATTTGTTTTGATTATATATAGTTTACTCTATTATACAATATAACAAAAAGCCCCATTACGATATAATCACGACAATTAAGTAAAATCAGGAAATTAAAATGAGCAATAAATACAATCCAAAAGAAGTAGAAGATAAATATTATAAGATATGTGAAGATAGAGGGTATTTCGAGATAGATGGGAATGAGGATATTCAAAAAGCAGATAAAAATGGCAAGATAAAAACCTTTTCTATTATGATGCCTCCTCCTAATGTAACAGGGTCTTTGCATATTGGTCACGCTCTTACATTTACTCTGCAAGATATTATTACGCGATATAAACGCATGGACGGATACAAGACTCTATGGCAACCAGGGACTGACCACGCAGGTATAGCTACCCAAAATATTGTAGAGAGACAACTGATAGATGAGGGAACTACCAAAGATGAGATAGGTAGAGAAGCATTCTTGGAACGAGCTTGGCTACAAAAAGAGACAAGTGGTGGTAATATCGTACATCAGATGCGTAAACTCGGTGTTACTCCTGCGTGGAAGAGAGAGAGATTTACCCTAGATAGTGGACTTCAAGAAGCTGTCAAAGAGGCTTTTGTCAAACTCTATAATGAGGGACAAATTACTCAAAATACTTATATGGTAAATTGGTGTACCAAAGATGGAGCGTTATCAGATATAGAGGTAGAACACGCAGAGGTCAATGGTAAGTTTTATACTATGGTTTATAAATTTGCTGATGGTAGTGGAGAGCTTGAAGTAGCCACTACTAGACCAGAGACTTACTTTGGAGATACGGCTATTATGGTTCACCCTGATGATGAGAGATACACCGATATAGTAGGCAAAGAGGTGATTTTGCCACTTACAGATAGGAAAATCAAAGTCATCACAGATAGCCATGTTGATATGGAACTAGGAACTGGTGTAGTCAAAGTAACTCCATCTCACGACCAAAACGATTATGCTGTAGGCAAAAGACACGATTTGGAGTTTATCAAGGTATTTGATGAAAAGGGTATCTTAAATGACTACTGTGGAGAGTTTGCAGGACTAGAGAGACTAGAAGCTCGTCCTATCATAGTCAAAGCACTAGAAAACGCTGGACATATAGTCAAGATAGAAGAGCATACTCATCAAGTGGGGCATTGTTATAGATGCAAAAATATCGTTGAGCCTTTCATCTCTACACAGTGGTTTTTGAGTAATGAAATGGCTCAAAACTCCATAGATAAGACAAAAGCAAACAACAACTTCCACCCACCTCATTGGATAAACTCATACACTGCGTGGATGGATGAGCTTCGTCCTTGGTGTATATCTAGGCAACTTTGGTGGGGACATAGAATACCTGTAT
>DAOVZV010000227.1 GCA_030634925.1 Sulfurovum sp. | reverse complement strand
CTCAATGCTTCAGGAGATACTACGACACCTATGAAGATAAAAATAGCTTCTATTATATTGAATATATTTTTAAATTATGTCTTAATATTTGGTCATTTTGGATTTCCAGAATTAGGAGTAATGGGTGCTGGTATCGCCACAGTGATAGTCAATGTATTGGAACTAGGTGTATATATTGTTTTATATTTAAAAAGGAAAATGCCTTATACTCCGATGTGGTTCTACTCCAAATCACTGATGCAAAGAGCTTTGAGGGTAGGAGTTCCTGCCTCCATAGAACGCTCTTTGACATTTGGTAGTTTTATGTTATTTACTATGATTATCACACAATATGGGACAGAAGTCCTAGCAGGTTATCAGATAGGATTGAGGATTGAAGGATTGGCATTTATGCCAGGGATAGGATTTACAATAGCTGCAATGACTCTAATGGGTCAAGGACTAGGAGCGAAAAATCCCAAGCAATCTCGTGAAGATGTGATTTTGGTACTCAAATATACGAGTGGACTTATGTTTTTTCTCTCATTTTTTATGATATTTATGCCAGAAAAGATTGTATGGGTATTTACTGATGATGCCCAGACAATAGCAGAAGCTAGTTTATATCTACAAATAGTAGGACTCTCTCAAATACCTCTAGCATTCAATTTTGTATTATCAGGTGCATTGAGAGGTGCAGGAGATAGCAAAAGAACACTAAAGATAAATCTCCTATCACTATGGTTTGTTCGTATCATTCCTGCTTTTGTACTTAGTTGGTACTTTGAAGATATTATATTTGTATATATCGCGATGATTTCAGATACATTTGTAAAAGCTATATTTTTATGGAGGACATTTGACAAAGGAGAGTGGCAGAAGATAAAGGTTTAATATTGGATACTGTTCCACAAATAATTGTGGAACAAAAAAGCATTTACACTTACTACATACTTTTCATTTTCATTTTTTTCTTACTCAATATTCTCTTGACTACTTCTGCATAATCAATAATCTCTTTACCCTCTTTGATGCTACTCTTTGTTTTGTGAGCAGAAAATCCGTAACCCATAGGTGTTATATTGTCTGTATCATAAAAAGCTTTTCTTGCATCTATCCATTTGCCATTATTTACATCATTTACCCATATTGTGGCTTTGTCTTTCCATGCTATATCTTTCTCTTTGAACCATGATGCCATACAACCTATGTCATCAAACATATATGACTTACCTGTTTCTGGCTCTTTGACTTGAACGCTATTGCGTCTATCACTAACTACCATAACACACCTAGCACACATATCTCTATCCCAATGGACTTTGGAGACTTCTGTTGTAGATTTCTTCTCACAACCTGTATATAATAGACTCATAAAGAGTAACCCCAACGACAGAGATATAATCTTAAATAACTTCATTTGACACCTAACCTTTTCGTAAAATTATAAAAGTTTTAAAAACTTTTTATACTGAAATATATCATAATGGTAAGTTAATTTTTTTGATGTTAATCATCTTAATTTCTCAAATCTATGGACTTGTCAAATACTATATTATATTTTTTGAGTATATTAGGCTGTTTGGCTTTTGCCTCTTTGGTATCTATGATGACTTTTACTCCGTCGTTGTCTTCTAGTATTATATATTTTTCTTTTGAATTATTTAATCTCTCGTAGAACTCATTGAAATCTTTGAAGCTTTTTCCATTTAGTTTGTCTATATTCCACATACCAAAGCTATTGTCTCCTCGGCTCATATCTGATGCTAGAACTTTGAGTAGAACTACACTCTCTTTCTTCTCATCTGTCTGCCATTTGGAGGCTAGATAGCTTAGAGTTAGACGGTTTCTCTTGGTAGATAGTATCAAGTTTCGAGAAAGTGGAGCAAATATATAACCTCCATAGATAAAGTATCTAGGAGCAGTATCATATCTAGTTGTTTTGATTAGAAATATATCATCTGCTTTGATATTTAGTTCGGTCTCTATATCTATCCTCTTTTTGTCTCGGATGATACCTAATTTGATTTTATCTCCCATCTGATAGGCATCTACAAAGTATTGGTAGTGTGTATATTCGTGCTTCCGAAACTCTACTGTACCATCATTTTCTATCTTGTGACCATCTACGCTAGTGAGTATATCTCCATCTTTCAATACTCCAAATAGAGATGAATTGGCAGATATTTTGTCTATTAGCTTACCACTAGCATTTGCATCTAGTCCATAATATCGTCTCATAGCAGGATTTTCAAGCTTCTGCGTACCCAAACCCAAATCTGAAAATCCATCATATTTGCCATCTTTCATATCTTTGATGAAGTGCCTTACCATACTTATAGGAACTAAATAACCTATATTTTGAGATTTTGAAATCACTTGCATTACGACACCAACTATCTTGCCATCAGACAAAGCAGGACCTCCAGAATTACCAGGATTGACAGCAGCATCAACTTGAACTGCCAAAAATGCCTCTCCACTATGAGCATAAGTATGATGTTCTACTCTCGATACCACACCTATAGTAGCAGATAGCGTATTCCCTCCCATAGGATATCCATAGACCACTATTCTCTGTTCTACTTTTGGCAAATCTCCAAACTTCAATGGTGTTACACCACTCCAAAATATATCTTCCTCGACTTTGAGAAGAGCCAAATCAGCCTGATGAGATACAGCATATACTTTGGCTATATATCTCTTTCGTTGTCCATATCTCTGTACCTCTATAAAAGCCTGATTAGCTACGACATGAGCATTAGTAAGTATATATCCACCCTCAATAATACTCCCTGAACCAGTACTATTACGCATAGAACTACCCCACGGTTCTTGATAGTTTGGTATCTTTGCTGTGGTGTATATCTTGACTATTGCTTGTTTGGTCATATCTTCACTATTGGCATTTAGAATAAGCGTACTCAATAGTATCATAATTATAGTTTTCATATATATCCTTATATAATTGGCATATCTGCT
>DAOVZV010000061.1 GCA_030634925.1 Sulfurovum sp. | reverse complement strand
GATGTGATTGATGATGCTAATGGTGAGCAGAGTTTAGATGCTTATGGAGTATTGAACCTCAAAGTTACAAAGACATTTGGTAAAGGGTTTGAGCTAACTATCGGAGTGGATAATGTACTTGATGAGACTTATGCTACATCAAATACTTATAATGATTTGATTTTATTACCAACAAGTACAGCTAGTGTAATGTTACTCAATGAACCTGGTAGATATTTCTATACAAATTTGAAGTATAAATTTTAGACTTATACAAGCTTAGTGAGGATAAACCCTCTCTAGGTAATCAATATATTTACTCTGCATAACATTTCTACACAAAATAATCATTCAAATAGTCTCATATATAAGATTTTGCCTAAATTATAAGCTTTTTATCATTTTTTGGTTATACTTACAAGGTATTTTTAACAAACTTAAGGAGTAATCAATGGCATTATTTGATGATGTAAAAGAGGTAGTTGTAGAGCAACTAAATGTAAGCCCTGATGAGGTAAAAGAAGAGTCTAAGTTCGTAGAGGATTTAGGAGCTGATAGTCTTGATGTTGTTGAGTTAGTAATGGCTCTTGAAGAGAAATTTGATATTGAAATTCCTGATGACCAAGCAGAAGCTATCACTACAGTAAGTGATGCGATTAAATTTATAGAAGCTGTATAAGTTTAAATATAAATCCCCTTAATTGGGATTTATAAAATATATATGAATATTTTTTTAATTAATCATATATATTTTATATTATAGTAGGAGAGAGAATGAAAAGAGTAGTAGTGACAGGATTGGGGATGATAAACTCTCTAGGGCTAGACAAAGAGAGTTCTTTCTCTGCGATTATAGATGGTAAATGTGGTATCCGAACTATAGAGTCTTTTGATACAGATAAACAATCCGTAACTATAGCTGGTGAGATACCAGACTTTGACCCTCTATCTGTACTTGATGCCAAAGAGGTCAAAAAGGCTGATAGATTTATTCAACTAGGACTTCACGCAGCCAAAGAGGCTATATCTGATGCCAAATTGCCAGAAGATGTAGATATGGATAGATTTGGTGTAGCTAGTGCATCTGGAATTGGTGGATTGCCAAATATAGAGAAGAACTCTGTAGTATGTAATACAAGAGGACCTAGAAGAATTTCACCATTTTTCATTCCATCATCACTTGTCAATATGTTAGGTGGATTTATCTCTATATATGAGGGATTAAAAGGACCAAATTTATCATCTGTAACGGCTTGTGCAGCTGGTACTCATGCTATCGGAGAGGCTGCTAAATCTATTATGGTTGGTACTGCTGACAAGATGCTAGTTATCGGTGCAGAGTCTGCTATATGTCCTGTAGGAATTGGTGGTTTTGCTGCGATGAAAGCACTATCTACTCGCAATGATGACCCTCAAAAAGCATCTCGTCCATTTGATGGTGATAGAGATGGATTTGTAATGGGTGAGGGTGCTGGTGCATTGGTATTGGAGTCTTATGATGATGCGATAGCTCGTGGTGCTACTATATACGGTGAGGTTATAGGATTTGGAGAGAGTGGAGATGCAAATCATATCACTACTCCTACTATGGATGGACCTCTTAGGGCTATGAAAGGTGCTTATACTATGGCAGGTAATCCTACTATAGATTATGTAAATGCTCACGGTACATCTACTCCAGTAAATGACAAAAATGAGACTGCTGCACTCAAAGAATTGATGGGTGGTGCTGATAATTGTCCTCCTATGAGTTCTATCAAGGGTCAGATAGGACATTGTCTAGGAGCTGCTGGTGCGATAGAAGCAGTAGTGTGCTTGATGGCTATGAGAGATGGTGTATTACCTCCAACTATAAACCTAACTAATCCTGATGAAAATTGTGATTTGGATTATGTATCAACTGGAACTAGAAAAGCAGAATTAAATGTAGTTATGAGTAACTCATTTGGTTTTGGTGGTACAAATGGTGCAGTTATCTTCAAAAAAATATAAGGATTTGGTATGGCAACTTATTTAGACTTTGAGAGTAGAATAGAAGAGATACAAGAAGAGATTGTATCAGCTCATGCCATAGCAAATTTGGATGCAGTTGATAAGTATCAAGATGAGTTGGCAAAAGAGGTACAGAAGACTTTTGGAGCATTGAGTGATTTCCAAAAGCTAAGACTCGCTCGTCATCCTGATAGACCATACTCACTAGATTACATCAAGCTTTTGATGGATGATGCTTATGAGATACATGGAGATAGAGCATTTAGAGATGACCCTGCTATATTGTGTTATATCGGTTGGATAGGTGGTAAAAAAGCTATGCTAATTGGTGAACAAAAGGGTCGTGGAGTCAAGAATAAAATCAAAAGAAACTTCGGTATGCCAAATCCTGAGGGATATAGAAAAGCCCTAAGAGCTGTCAAGATGGCAGAAAAATTTGATATACCAGTTCTTATGCTTATAGATACTCCAGGTGCATATCCAGGATTGGGTGCAGAAGAGAGAGGTCAAAGTGAGGCTATAGCCAAAAATCTATTTGAGTTTGCATCAGTTAGAGTACCACTTATATCTGTAGTGATAGGTGAGGGTGGAAGTGGTGGAGCGTTGGCTATTGGTGTTGCTGATAAGTTGGCTATGATGCGTTATTCTGTATTTGCTGTAATATCTCCAGAGGGATGTTCTGCGATACTATGGAATGACCCTAGCAAAGTAGAAGTAGCTACAAAAGCACTCAAAATCACACCTGATGATTTGCTCGAGCATAAATTAGTAGATGATATATTAGATGAACCTTTGATAGGAGCTCACAGAGACAAGCAAACTGCATCAGATGTACTCAAAAAGTATTTCTTGGATAGTGTAGAAGAGCTTAGAGGATTATCTGTAGATGATATGCTAGACCAAAGATACAATAGACTAACATCTGTTGGTGCGTATAGTGAGTAATATAGATATATGATACATGAGATAGCACAGACTATAGTAGGCTATATCGGAGATATGGGCTATTGGGGTATTTTTTTATTGATGTTTTTGGAGAGTACTTTTTTCCCTTTTCCTAGTGAGATTATTATGATACCTGCTGGATATTTGGCATACAAAGGTGAGATGAATATCTATATAGTGATAGCCACTGGAACAGTAGGTTCTGTAGCAGGAGCTTTGTTTAATTACTATCTTGCTATGCTTTTTGGTAGGAAATTTATCTTGCGATATGGTAAGTACTTTTTTATCAAAGAGGAGACTATGGATAAGCTAGAGAAGTTTTTTATCTCTCATGGCGAATTATCCACATTCAACGGACGACTTATCCCAGGGATTAGACAACTCATATCTCTACCAGCTGGTTTGGCAAGGATGAATATCGCCAAATTTGCCTTTTATTCAGGACTAGGTGCTGGTATTTGGGTGATTGTATTGACACTTTTGGGTTATCTTTTGGGTGCGAATGAATCTCTCGTATCTGAGTATCTCAAATTGGCTACTATTGTTGCGTTGGTCTCTGTAGCTTTCATCACAGCTTTTTATATGTTTCGTAATAAAAAATGAACAGAGAGATAGTCTTTATAGATAGCGTATTTGCCCAAGAGGTAGATGGAGAGATGATGATACTAGATATGAATAGCCAAAACTACTTTGGATTAGATAGTGTAGGTTCGGTTATTTGGCAGATTATGCAAGATGAGAAGAGTATCGACTCTATATTAGAGAGACTATTAGAGAGATATGATACATCTGTAGATATACTAAAAAGAGACCTCTTTATTTTTATAGATGAGTTGGTATCAAATAGATTGATAGAGGTAAAATAGTGAACTTATCACAATATTTGGATAAAGAAGAGATAATATTATCAGATAGTATTATCATAAAGCTAGAGCAGTTTGCTTCACTCTTGCATGAGTGGAATGGAGTACATAATCTCACAGGTGCAAAGACCATAGACGCTATATATCTCAATATCATAGATTCTCTATTTCCACTTACATTTATCAAAACTCCAAAAACAATACTAGATGTAGGTACAGGTGCAGGTTTTCCTGGGCTTGTATTGGCGATAGCCCTACCTGATACCAAAGTAGTATTGGCAGAACCACTCAAAAAGAGAGTATCATTTTTGAAGTATTCTATTATAGATTTATCACTACCCAATACATCAGTAGAAGCCAAAAGAGTAGAGAAGATAGTATCAGACCCATTTGAACTTATATCATCTAGGGCTGTGACTAATACCAATCTACTGCTTGATTTGACTGCTGATATCAGTGATGAAGATACAGAATATCTGTTTTATAAAGGTTCAAAGGTCTTTGCTGAAATAGATGTAGTAGAACAAGAGTTAGTATATGATATAGTACAAAAAAACAAGAGAAATTATCTCTATATAAAGAGTAAAAAATGATATTTAAATTGATTATATTAGCAATAGTTGGATTTGTAATTTACAAATTTTTTGGAGGTAAATTCCCCCAAATCAAAACTCCTGAAGAGAAGAAATTGGATGAAGATACTCTAGTTGAGTGTCACAAATGTCATACTTACTCTACAGTAAAAGAGAGTATAATATCTGGAGGTAGATACTACTGCTCCAAAGAGTGTTTACTCCCAAAATAAAAAGGATTTATGATGATAATTATAGGACACCCATGGGTCAAAAGTAGTCGTTTTTGTAAAGTATTTTCTATAGAAGATATTGAATTGACCAAAGCAGATGATATTGTATTGTTAGAGCCTTTGGTAGATAGTCATAAATACGCACAACACTGTAAAGTCAACAATATAGCATTTGCTGTAGTTGTCAATACACTAGATGATGCTCTCTTTTCCAATGCTATGGGTGCTAAATATATTGTATGTCAAGAAGATGATGCACTTATGATACAGCCTATCGCACAAGAGTATCTATTTGATACACAGCTTTTGGTACTTATCCAAACCCAAAAGGATATAAACAAAATAGCAAGAAGAGGTATAGATGGTGTTATATTTTCAGAGGCTATCTGTTAGGTCCGATGATAGAAGATATATACAAGTATAAGCTCACTTATACCATAATCATACTCAATATAATAATATATTTCATCTCATCATATCTAAGCCTAGATTTGATGGATATGGACGCTGAGGCATTGGTAAATATGGGTGCTTTGTATGCTCCGTATATCATAATACATGATGAGTGGTGGAGACTATTTACAGCTATGTTTTTACACGGTGGGATGATGCATATTGTGATGAATATGTTCTCTTTGTATCTTATTGGACGAGGTGCAGAGATGTACTTTGACAAGAAGTCTTATATCAGTATATATCTATTTTCTGGACTTATCGGAGGATTAATATCTATTTATATGCACTCCAATAGTGTGGGAGTAGGTGCGTCAGGAGCAATCTTTGGATTATTTGGAGCATTAGCAGGTTTCTTTTTGGCACACAAAGAGCAGTTGGGTTCACATACTATCAAGTTTATGAAAAGTTTTGGCATGATAATCGGTATAAATCTTATCATAGGTTTAGTGATACCATCTGTAGATGTGACGGCACATATAGCAGGATTAGTTGTTGGATTTATCGGTGGATATATCATATCTCTAAATGCCAAATATATGTGGATATATAGTATATCTATGTCTATCATATCTGTAGCTATCCTATACTATCTACAGAGTCAATATGTTACAACACTTTTCTAAGCTCATATTATTAGCGTTTATGATAGTTGGATGTGGAGTCACTCCTCAACCATCATCACAAACAAATATCTCCAAACTCTCATCACATCTATACTCACTAGACAAGACCATATCCAAATCACAATCACAAAAATTGGCAAAAGATATATTTGCATATACCCAAAAATTGACAAAAGATTTCAAGCTAACATCACCACCACTATTTCATAATTTTTTGGTCAATGTAGGTATCAGAGAAAAGGGACTATGCTACGACTGGAGTGACGCACTATATATACATTTATCACACCAAGATTATCAATCTTTTGACTTCCATCTAATGGGTGCAAATATAGGAGAGTATTGGAGTGAACACAATGCAATGATAGTAGTAGCCAAAGGCAAAACTCCACTAAATGGCATCATAATAGACCCATGGAGAGACTCAGGAAAACTATACTTTTCTCATATCAAAGATGACAAAAGATATAGTTGGAAATGGCGAAAAGAGAGAGAGGTTTTGAGATAACTTTAAATCATACACAAAACAACTTTTGGATATAATCACATAATTTTATTTATTTATTGAAAATAGTCAGGAAAATATTGTGATAACACTAAAAGAAGCATTAACAAAATCAAATGAAGAGATGGCAGAGCTTAGAGTGGAACTTGAAGCAAAAGCCAAAGCGTCTGGACTCAATGCTTATGTTGGGTTTGAGAGTTCTGGTGAGGGTGTGCCTATACTTATCAAGGATAATATCCAAGTCGAAGGTTGGGCTGTGACTTCTGCGTCTAAAATCTTGCAAGGCTATATCGCTCCATATCAGGCGACAGCTATCAAAAATCTCAAATCCAAAGGTATGATGGCATTTGGTCGAGCTAATATGGATGAGTTTGCTATGGGTTCTACTACAGAGAGTTCTTTTTATGGAGCTACTCTAAATCCTCATGGGTCTAATCGTGTCCCTGGAGGAAGTTCAGGTGGTAGTGCCGCAGCAGTTGCAGGTGGTTTGGCTATAGCAGCATTGGGTTCTGATACTGGTGGGTCTATACGACAACCTGCTTCTTATTGTGGTGTAGTGGGTATGAAGCCTACTTATGGGAGAGTGAGCCGTTT
>DAOVZV010000230.1 GCA_030634925.1 Sulfurovum sp. | reverse complement strand
ATAATTATGCTAATATTCGCTCAATTATTGACACTTCGAGGAAGAGAGGAGTCAATGAATTTGAAGCTCTTGTCTCTATTTGTGGGGGGGACTCTCTTTTTTAGGGGGTGATTAGTTACCCTTTTTTGAACTCTTGAATAAAAAAGTATGGTTGTTTTGATTTTTTTAGTCCTTTTGCCAATAAAAAATCTGCTTCACCATTGAAGATAAATGTTTTACTTTGATAAAATATCTTCTCATTATAAAAAGCTCTAAATCCTTGTTGTATAGATTGAAAATCAATTTTATTGAATATTGGAGCTAGAAAATATAATTTTAAATCTTCTTCGTTGTAACTATATATTAGATTGATATGTTTGGCTATTAATTTACTCAAAAATAGCTCTATCTCATCATCAATCTCTTTTGTTTTATTAAACCAACTATCAAATATACTCTTGTCAAACTCTTCTTGAATATCTACAAGATTATATAAATCACTATCTGTAATTTTACTAAAAGAATATGATGGAATTGTATCTTCTATTTTTTCATATTTTAGTAATCTTTTTTCTAGTTGGGCTATTTTTTCTTCTAGTTCGCTCATAATGGAGAACTCACATTAACATCACTGCTATTAATATCAGTAATATTGCTATCTACTTTATCTTCTACATATACTGGCATAGTCTTGTATCCACAACTTGCTAATATGATACAGCTAATTGATGTTATAATCGCTTTATGAAAAAAGCTTTTGATATTATTTCTCATTTATCTTCTAGTCCTCAATTTAGATTGTTGAAACAGCACTCGTGTTACAAGAGGTATATCTCTGCATTGGGTGATAAGTGGCAAAAGGCTATTGCTTTTGTCTATATCAAAAATGATACTCTCTTTGTAGCAGTCAGGCATCCAGCATTTAAGCAGGAGCTAAATTATAATAAAGATTTGCTAATGAGCATATTAAAAGACTTCAATCGCTATGTGGAGGAGTGTGATATGATGAGTGCTAATCAGGTAGTGATATTCCATAGTAAATATCATGCTATGCCTACAGGAGAGACCTATAAATCAGTTCCTCATTATGCTGAACACTCAAAGGGAGAGTTTGAGTCTCCATCAGATGATGAACTCTATGAGAAGTTTGAAAAGATAAAGAAGATTATCAAATGCTCGACACAATAAGGGATTTACCACAATCATCAGGAGTATATAAATATTTTGATGATAATAGCAGATTATTGTATATAGGAAAAGCTAATAATCTCAAAAATAGAGTCAAGAGTTATTGGCGTTTTACTCCATCATTTGTACCAAATCAATCACAGTCTTCACGGATTATAAAGATGCTTGATGAGGCTACGAGATTGGAATATATAGTAGTGGATACTCCACAAGATGCTTTGATATTAGAAAACTCACTGATAAAACAGCTAAATCCCAAATATAATATACTTCTAAGAGATGACAAGACCTATCCATATATATACATAGATGAGTCTGTAGATTATCCTAGATTTGAGATTACTAGAAAAGTCATAAAGGGTAAGAGTATCAAATATTATGGACCATTTCCTACTGGTGCAAAGGCATTGATGGATGCGATATATGAAGTCTATCCATTGGTACAGTCCAAAAGCTGTCTAAGAGCTGGGAAGGCTTGTCTATTTTATCAGATAAAGAGATGTCTAGCCCCTTGTGAGAGTAGGGTGAGTGTGGATGAGTATAGAGTGATAGTAGAACAAGCCAAAGAGTCTATACTCAAACGCAAAAATCTCATATCTATACTTACAGAGAAGATGACTACTTTAGCTTCACAAGAGAGGTATGAAGAGGCTGGAAATATGAGAGATATTATACGGGCTATATCTACTTTGACTATATCATCCAATCTTGATTTGGCAAATAGCCTAGATGTCGATATTTGGGCTATAGAAGATGGAGACGAGAGAGGTGTAATAGTCAAGCTTTTTATGCGTAATGGTAAGATTATATCTTCTGATTATAGTTATTTTAGACATACTCATATATTTGATACCAATGAGGCTTATAGACAAGCACTATTGTCCTTTTATCATTTAGATAGACCCAATATGACCAAAGATATACTTATTTCCCATAGCTTTGAAGATATGTTGGAAGTGGCTGATATATTATCATCTCGTATGAACAAAAAGATAAATATCACATATCCAAAGATAGGCTCAAAAGCCAAACTAATATCTGTAGCTTTGCAAAATGCAAAAGAGTTACTCAAAAAGAGTGTGAGTAATACTATAATGGAACAAAGAGTTGCAGATTTGTTTGATTTGAGTGTGATACCATATAGGATAGAGAGTTTTGATAATTCACATCTGATGGGAGAAGCTATCGTAGGAGGTATGATAGTCTGGGATGAGGATAATTGGGACAAGAGTAGTTATAGACGATATGCACTAGAAGCTAGAGATGAGTATGGACAGATGAAAGAGATGCTATCACGGCGTATAGCGAAGATGAGTGAATCTCCTGCTCCTGATTTGTGGATATTAGATGGTGGGAAAGCCAATCTAAATCTAGCTAAGTCTCTGCTAGAAGAGGCAAATATAAATCTTGATGTCATAGCCATAGCAAAAGAGAAACTAGATAACAAAGCACACCGAGCTAAAGGTTCTGCTAGAGATATAATATATACGGTAAAAGAGATATTTGAGTTAAGTCCAAATGATAAGAGACTTCACTGGATACAGAGACAAAGAGATGAAGCTCATAGATACGCTATCACTTATCATCAAAACAAAAAACGAAAGAGAGATACACAAATATCACTACTCAATAAAAAAGGAGTAGGAAAAGCATCTATCAAAAAATTGATAGATTATTTTGGTACATTTGAGGCAATAAAAAATGCACCTTTCGATGATATTAAAAAAGTCACAAACAGCAAAATGGCAGAAATAATCAAAAATAACAATACTTAATT
>DAOVZV010000287.1 GCA_030634925.1 Sulfurovum sp. | reverse complement strand
TCTCTCTAGTTTGGTACAGATAAATGAGTTTTCATCATTTAGACTCATCGCTATCTCTCGAACTTTGTCATCTGAACTTACTATCTCTATACCCAACGCTGCTTGACCCATAGGTGGGATAAAGAAGTCTAGTTTCTCTACAAAAGGAATGTCTTTGAGTAAATCTAGTCTAAATAGTCCAATATATGCCAATATGATAGCGTCATATTGACCCTCTTTTAGTTTTCTTAGTCTTGTGTTTACATTTCCTCGAAGCTCTTTGACTATGAGGTCTGGACGAACTTCTAGTAGTTGCATTCGTCTTCTTAGACTTGTCGTTCCTACTGTTGCACCCATTGGTAAATCATCTAGGCTTTTGTATGTGTGAGACAACAATACATCACTCTGATCTTGACGAGTAGTGATAGCACAAAGCTCCAAGCCCTCAGGGATATATGTAGGTACATCTTTGAGTGAATGAACTGCTAGATGGGCATTACCCTCCAACATCTCATCTTCTAGTTCTTTGGTAAAGTGTCCTTTACCTCCTATCAAAGCTAGAGGTTTATCCAATATTTTATCACCTTTTGAGACGATTTTATTGAGTTCTACTGTGATATTGGGAAATGACGCTTCCACTCTTGCTTTGATATGATACGCTTGCCAAAGAGCCAAGTCACTAGCTCTGGTTGCTATTATTAATTTTTCCACTTTTTACCCTTAAAAAAACGATACAAGCTTTTTGTAGCCATCACGAGCTTTGTCTATTTTACCATCGATATAGATAGTTGGAGTACCACCTACCATCATTCTGTTTGCAGCTTCTTCATCCTCTTTTACAGCTTTTTTGACTTCTTTTGCATTTACTTGTGCTTCTGTAACTACATATCCTGTCTGCTTTTTGACTTCTGCCAATATCTTTTTGAGATTAGTCTCTTTTGGATTGATTTTGAGTGCATATATCTTGTTCATCATCTCTGTTTTACCCTCTTTTTGGGCAATATGCATAATCCTTGTCAATACACCAGATACTGGGTGAATACGCAATAGAGGTAAGTGATAATAGTACAATGCAATCTTGGTAGGATTATCTCTAGCAGCATCTAGGATAGCTGGTACTGTATCTTGACAAAATGGACATTGAGGGTCTGAAAATATAATTAGCTTGTGCTTTGCATCTTTGTTACCAAATAATAGGTGTTCATCATTGTAATAACTATCAGGCAAAGTAGGTTTTATCTCATTACGATAATTCATACCTGTCTTTATATCCAAAAGATTACTAGCTACCAATCCATCTTTGTAAAATATAGTCTCTGGTACATGTATAGACTTTTTATTAAATATCAAATCCATAGTTGTCAATAATATAGTCCAACCTTTGAGTCTATCATCTGTTTTTGCTTCTATTACTTTTACATCTAATACTTTTATTTGTGGGTTTTTCACTACTGCTTTTTTTACATAGTTGAGAAGAACCTCTTTTGTGGGTTGTGCGTTTGCACTCAATGCTACACTAGCTAATAGTGTGCTAATCAATAATTTCGACATCAATGACATTTTCGTCTCCTTGTTTTTTGTAATTATCTGTTTGTTCAGGTGTTATTTTAACTATAAATTGTAAATAGAGAGTATAAAGCAGAGCCAATAGTCCCAAAAAGTCACTAAATACTCCTGGTATGATAAATAATACAGCACCTGCTACATGTAACATACTAGCACTTTTGAACCGACCTAAGTCCAATTTACCTTGCTTCACTGCTTCTAAGTTTCCTACCATAGCTTTGGGAGAGCTTCTTAATAGCATCATACCAAATATAAAGCTAACTCCTATCCATACCACAGTCCATAGAAATCCTATCTCCTCTCCAACAGCCAAAGACAAAAAAAGCTCCAGCAAAAAAAGAGGAATAATGAGAAGTGTCATCTATAGTCTCTGGCTCAAAGTTTCTATGATAGAAGATACAGATATTTCCTCTTTGACCATTCCATCTCTAGTGATAATCTCTACCATACCATCTGATAGTTTTTTACCAATTATCAGACCATTTGGAACACCCATAAGCTCATAATCTTTTATCTTTGCTCCAAATCTATCTTTTCTATCATCTAAGAGTATATCAAATCCTTTGGCCAAAAGAGCAGTATAAATCTCTTCACCTAGTGATACTTGTGCTTTATCTTTAATATTAGATACGATGATTTGCAAATCAAAAGGTGCAGAAGCTGGTGTCCAAATACAGCCTCTATCATCGTGGTTTTGTTCTATAATACCTGCTAATAATCTACTCACTCCGATACCATAAGTTCCCATTA
>DAOVZV010000001.1 GCA_030634925.1 Sulfurovum sp. | reverse complement strand
TGCATTTAGAGGTAGGATAATATCTGCTGATAAATATACACTTAGCTACTCCCAAAAAACATATAAAGCAGTCATCAGAGGTGCTAGTATCTCTCCTAACAAAAGAAAACTATTTATCAAGCTGTTTAGTATATATAGTGGAATATCTGAAGATATAATCTTTGCCAAATTCAAAAATTCAAAAAACAGATATATCAAGGGTAATATCATACTATCACAAGATATTAACTCTCGTTCTGCTATGCAACTAAAGTCTTTGGCTTATAAACTAAGTCAATTAAATGTATTTCACTCTATCAAAAATAGCCGTGGTGTGGATATAGTATATGGACTAGATATAGTAGAAAACAAAGAGAGTAGATGTTTTCCATTAAATGATATATTGAGTCCTGTCATAGGATATACACGCAGTTTTGCTGAGGGTAGATATGATAGAAGTTCTGGTATCAAAGGACTAGAACAGTCTCAAAATAAATATATCAAATACAAAAAAAATGGATATATCCAAGGCAAAAGAGATGTACTAAGTACCGTAATACACAACAAAAATAGCATAAATGTCAAAAGGCTAGATGGATATGATGTATATCTAAATATCAATCTAGCCATACAGAGACGAGCAGAACTGATGCTAGATGAGATGAGTCTCACACTTGATGCCCACGAGATACTGATAGGAGTGATGGAGAGTGAGACTGGGAGATTACTCACCCTAGCCTCTTCTAAAAGATATAATCCAAACAAGATACTCAAAGATGATATATACGCACTTGTCCCCAAGTTTACAGAGTATCCCTATGAGTCTGGGTCGGTTATCAAGCCTTTGACTGTAGCTATAGCATTGGATAATAACAAGATTACTCCAAATACTGTATTCAATACAGATTACGCTAGGTTTCATATAGGTAAAAAGGCTACTATATCTGATGATGATAGATTTCCATCACTAAATACCACTGATATATTGGTACACTCATCCAATATAGGTATCTCTCAAATAGCATGGAGATTATCAGGAAAAGAGTTTAGAGATGGACTTTTGAAATTTGGAATTGCAAAACCTAGTGGTATTGATTTGTATAGAGATTTGGCAGGTAGTCTAAAACCTGTAAAGGTACTCAATCATCCTCTACACAAAGCCAATACTGCTTATGGATATGGGATGATGACTACATTTGCTCAAATGATGAAAGCCTACTCCGTATTCAACAATGACGGAGTAAGTGTCACTCCCAAGATAGTTAGCCATCTAAAAGACCAAAATGGCAACAACTATACTATAAAACCCAAAAGAGACAAAGAACAAGTAGTCAGAAAAGAGACGGCAAACAATGTCAAAGATATGCTCATAGAGGTAGTCCAAAGAGGTACAGGAGTAGGTACAAAATATGATGGACTAGAAGTAGGAGGTAAAACAGGTACAGCCCACATAGCAGAAAATGGAAGATATAGCAGAAACTATCATAGTAGTTTCTACGGTTTTGTAAATGACAAAAAGGCTCACAAATATACAATAGGTGTATTAGTAATCCGTCCAAAAGCAAAGAACAAATACTTCGCCTCACTTTCTGCGATACCTACATACAAAAAGATGTTGGATATATTAGTAGAACTAGAGTACCTAGAACCAGAAGAAGTAGAGAGTCAAATAGTAACACCTATTGTAAAAAAACCTACTACAAAAGTACAAAAAAGAGTTAGAAAAACCAAAAAAGCCACAACAAAAAGAAAAAAGTACCGAAAGTATAAAAAGAAAAAGAGATATATTCCCAAAAAGAGAGTTATAAAAAGATATAAAAGACAAAATCAAAATAGCAAAAAAAGTATCAGAGATTTATTTGATATGACCGAACAAAAACCCAAAAAACGAAGACCAAACAGAACTATTTCAGAACTTTTTTGATAGATTAATAGAGCCAATATAGCCATAATACAGCTATATTTGGCTAGAATATCCAAAATAACTCTACAAACTCATCTGTTTAAGGAAAACACTCTATGTCTTGTCACAAAAAATCTTATATAACAACTCCTATCTACTATGTCAATGATATAGCTCATATAGGTCATGCTTACACTACTATTATCGCCGATACTTTGGCTCGATATTCTCGCCTCTCTGGACTTGATACCTTTTTTCTCACTGGTACTGATGAACACGGTCAAAAGATAGAAGAAGCTGCAAAAACTAGAAACAAAAGCACCAAAGCTTATGCCGATGAAATATCTGATACATTTCGTAACCTTTGGGATGACTTTGATATATCTTATGATAAATTTATCAGAACAACTGACGATGAACATATCAAAGGCGTACAAAAAGCATTTTCTACTATGTATGCAAATGGTGACATCTACAAAGATACATATAAAGGTCACTACTGTATATCTTGTGAGACATTTTTCCCTCTTACACAGCTTGTAGATGATGAATTTTGTCCTGAATGTGGCAAGAGTACGAGTGTCGTTGAAGAAGATAGCTATTTCTTTAAGTTATCCAACTATCAAGATAGACTACTCCAATACTATGAAGACCATCCAAACTTTATATTACCAAAAAGCAAAAGAAATGAGGTAATTCGTTTCGTAGAGGGTGGGTTGATGGATTTATCTATCACACGGACTAGCTTTGATTGGGGTGTCAAACTTCCAGAAGAGATGAATGAACCAAAACATGTAATGTATGTATGGCTAGATGCTTTGATGAATTATATCACTGCACTAGGATATGGTACAGATGATGCCAAGATGGACTATTGGTCTGCTAGAGTACAACTAATAGGAAAAGATATTTTGCGTTTTCACGCTATCTATTGGCCTGCGTTCTTGATGAGTCTGGGACTACCTTTGCCTACTCATATCGCAGCTCACGGATGGTGGACTAGAGATGGTGAGAAGATGAGTAAATCAAAGGGTAATGTGGTAAATCCCAAAGAAGTAGCAGACGCTTATGGACTAGATAACTTTAGATATTTTATGCTCCGTGAAGTCCCTTTTGGTGGTGATGGTGACTTTAGCCAAAAGGCACTTATCGACCGTATCAACTCCGACCTTGGTAATGATTTGGGTAATCTACTCAATCGTGTAATAGGTATGAGTGGCAAATACTTTGAGGGTAGAGTAGATAGCAAAGATGTTGCTAAATATTATCAGGCTGAACTAGATGAAGTACACGCTTCACTAGAGAAGCTAGAGCCACTACTGTTTGATATGCAGATACATCGTTATTTAGAAGAGCTTTGGAGACCTTTGACTGTGGCAAATCGAGCTATTGATAGATATGAGCCATGGAACTTGATGAAAAATGGTAAAGAAGATGAAGCTATGGCACTAAATGGTCTCATCTCTGCTATCTTGGCAAAAGTTTCTATAATGCTTTATCCTGTGATGCCAGAAGTATGTACAAAGATTTCAAAGGCACTGGACTTTACTATAGATAACAACAGTTGGGAAAATATGGCAAAAGGCACAGACCTATTAGAACCATTTGTGCTTACAAAGATAGACCCACTATTCCCACGGATAGAAGAGCCTAGACTAGCACAGATAGAACCAATAGACAAAGTAGTAGAAAAACCCAAAAAAGAAGTCAAAAAGTCAAAAGAGAAGTCAAATGATACTGAGGGTATAGCATTTATAGGTATAGACCAGTTTTTCCAAACATCTCTAAAGGTAGGGACAGTAGTAGAAGCATCAGAAGTACCAAAGAGCAAAAAGCTACTTCTACTTCAAGTAGATATAGGCGAAGAGACACCAAGACAAGTAGTAGCAGGTATCAAAGAGTGGTATAGTGCTGAGGATATGCTAAATACACAAGTTTGTGTAGTAGCCAATCTCAAACCTGCCAAACTAATGGGAATAGAGAGTCAAGGTATGCTTCTAGCATCAAAAGACAAAGATGGACTATGTATGATTAGACCAGAAAAGCCAAAAACGGCTGGAACACCAATAGGCTAAAAAGATGAGAATAGAAGATATTATAAATCTAACAGAGGGAACTCTGACCAACACACCACAGATACAAGCGATAGAGTCTGCTACTGTATATTATTCAAAAGTAGAACATGGAGATTTGTTTATCTCCTCAAATCAAAGTGATATAGATAATGCTATCAAAAATGGTGCTTATGCTATAGTCTATGATGATGATACTATAGAAAAAAATGATGATGAGATAGCATGGATTAGAGTCTCTGATATTCAATTAGCATCATTCAAACTAATCCGTTATGTAATACTCAAAAAAGAGGTAAACTTCTTTTTGTTATCAACTCATGAGGTTACTTTCCTCAAAATGATACTTCTACACAAAGGAAATATAGCATTTATATCAGACGATTGGAGAAAAGCATTTGAGCAGATACTCAACTCCGATAGCAGTCTATTTGTAGGAAGTGATGCAGAGCTTATGAGACTTATCCAACCAGATGTACCAAAGCTCAATAGAGAAGTAGAGGGTTACCCTGTATCTGATACACTATTCAAAAGTACATTCAAAGTAGGAGGTTTCGTATATCAAGAAAAAGAGATGATACCTTTTCACCTAGAGTATCTTTTGCGTGTGGTCGATTTCTGTGATACAAAAAGCCTACCCTACTCTATAGAAAAAATCAGATACACCAAACACTTCACACCAGTATTTATAGATAGCAAACTCAAAAGCACCAAAGCTAGTCAAAGCGACAAAGTAGCTATATTTACAGACAATGTAAATGATATAGCAAAAGCTAGAGAGTATGTCAAGAGAAGCAATATGTGGGTCAAAAGTATAGTATTGAGTCCACCAAAGACCAAAATACCAAACATAGACCACCCACACTGGTTCAAAAGCCAAGAAGAGGTCAGAGAACTACTCCAAGATATGCACTTTAATTACGCATTTATCTACAATGCAGACAAAAGTATATTATCTACTATCAAAGAAGAGTACTCACTATTTTAATCTAATATGGAATATGGAATATTATCAATCATCATACCACTATTGACAATTGTATTGGCTATACTCACTCGTGATGTTGTAGTCTCTCTTGTCGGTGGTATCTTCGCTGGACTTCTCGTACTCAATCACTACCAACCATTAGATGCCTTTGTAGCTACCTTTGATGGGATTATCACTCTATTTGCAGAGGGTTGGATAGTCAAAACTCTCATTTTTATACTTTTGGTAGGTTCTATCATTCGCCTACTCACTATCGGTGGAGCAGTCGATAGTTTCGTACTATATCTAAGCCAGAAATCTACCAAAGTCAATTCTCCTAGAGGTGCTATGCTATTGGCTTATATCGTAGGAGTTGTGATATTTATAGAGTCATCTATCACATCATTGGTAGCAGGAACAGTTAGCAAATCACTATGCGACAAACACGGCGTAAGCAGAGAAAAACTAGCCTATATATGCGATAGCACATCTGCTCCTATATGCTCACTTATCCCTCTAAATGCGTGGGGTGCTTTGCTACTAGGACTCATCATCACAGCCATAGATTCACAGATTATATCAGGTGATGGTGTAGAGTTACTCATATCCTCTATCCCTTATAATTTCTATGCTATATTTACTCTTGTCATAGTGCTTGTAGTGATTTTGTGGGATTGGGATATAGGAGATATGAGATACACCACACCACAAATATATATCCCAAATGAGACCAATTCATCTATCAAAGCTACACCATTGAAGATGGTATTACCAATACTAGTAATGGTTCTAAGTGTTCCTATCGGACTATATATCACAGGAGACGGCGATATATTCAAAGGCTCTGGCTCGACGGCTGTATATTATGCTGTGATAGTCACTTTGATATTTGTATATATCTACTTTACCATCACAAAAGCACTATCACACAAAGAGTATTTCGAGGGATTATATAGTGGAATATCTGATATGATACCAGTAGTTGTGATTATGATTTTTGCCCTACTTATAGGCAAAGTCATAGGTGACTTAGGCACAGCCAAGTATCTATCATCTATACTTAGTGGCAATATCTCACCTATCTTCATACCACTTCTCATATTTTGGGTCTCTAGCCTAATGGCATTTTCCACAGGTACGAGTTGGGGGACTTTCTCTATTATGATGCCCATAGGTCTAGCATTGGGTGCAGATATGGACTTGCACATTCCTCTAATCATAGCCTCCGTCATCAGTGGAGGTATATTTGGAGACCACGCCTCACCCATATCAGATAGCACCATCATATCGTCTATGTCTGCTGATTGTAACCACATATCACATGTCCGAACACAACTACCCTACGCCCTACTCGGTGGAGGATTGGCATCTATTGGATTTGTGATAAGTGGTTGGATATTTGGTTGATAAATATTAAATAAAACAAGGCTAATCAATGTCAAAAGCAACACTCTTACAACATTTTCGCTCTTTTGCATACCAAAACAATATCAGAGACTTCGATAAAGCCTTGGAATACTTCACAGTATTTGGAGGCACAGGATGGATTATAGATACTTCCAAAAGTGTAGATACACTCATACAAGAGAAGATACTAAACAACTACCAACCCCTACACAAAAGTATGACAAGATACACACACAACAACCCCGTATATCACAAGTTATTATCTTTTGTAGCATTAGGTAGTGAATATGAACTAGATATTTTCAAAAAGGCAAAGATAGGCAGAGACAGAGGTGAAGAAGCTATAGATTATCTCATACAAAAGAGTCTATTCAAGTTTGATTTATCTGTAGAAAAACCTTTGAATGAAGCTGATGCCAAATCAGATAGACTTCTCATACCTCTACCATTTATGCGTTTTTGGTTTGCCCTAATATCTCCAAACTACAAAAGTATTTCAGATGGAGAGTTTAGCGAAGTCAAAGAGAAGTGGAATAAACTTAGAGGCAATTTCTCCATACTACTCAACAATCTATTGATACGAGAACTAACAAAGAAAACCTTTATCCATACATTGGCAGACGACCCTATCACCTCCATAGGCTCATACTATGACAAGCACACATATATAGAGATACTAGCCAAGAGAAAATCAGGCAAACTATTAGCAGGTGCATCCAAATACTCAAAAGATGAAGCAAAAACAAATATGCTAAACACACTAAAACTCAAATGCCAAAAATCAGAACTAAACATATCAGACTATATACTATTCTCCCAAAATGGCTTCACATCAGAAGTCTCAGACAACAAAGATAAAAACACAACCCTACTATCAAAAAATCATCTCAATTTACTACTAGATGATTTGACCAAAGATGATTTATTGGTTTATAGTAATCGGAAGTATTAAAAGAACTTGTCATTATTTAGATGATTTCTGATGATACTTTATGTTTCATCAGATTTATTCTCATCAATACTCATCCTCTTCATCCATTCTAGCACCTCTTTTTCTTGCTACTATATCCAATGGTACTCCCTCAAAGTCAAATTTTTCTCTCAAAAAGTTTGATAGGTATCTTTTGTATGAGAAGTGTATGAACTCTGGTCTGTTTGATATTAGAGCTATTTTGGGTGGTTTTGTTTCGTATTGTGTGGCAAATTTGATATTTACTACTGCTCCGTTGTGTGATGGTACATGGTGTCTTCTGATTGCGTCTCTGATTGTGTCGTTGAGTTCTGAGGTGGATATTCTTTGGGTGTATCTTTTGTAAATATCTGTGACTTGGTCTAGGATTTTGTTTACTCTTAGTCCTGTTTTGGCAGATATTGTGATGAGTGGAGCGTAGTGTAAGAATTTCATCTCGTCTCTTATCTCTTCTACTACCTCTTCATAAGTTTTGTCTTCTTTTATATCCCATTTATTTATCACTATCATACACGCTAGTCTGTGCTTCTCTATAAGTCCTGCTACTCTCTCATCTAGTTCTGTGACACCTACTGTTGCGTCTATTATTAGTAGGACTAGATTGGCTTTTTCTAGCATCGCCGTTGTTCTTGTGAGGGCGTATTTTTCTATACCTACTATCTTGCTTCGTCGGCGTATCCCTGCTGTGTCTATAAATGTAATATCAAAGTCATTGTGAGTAATCATCTCATCAATTGGGTCGATTGTCGTACCTGCTACATCACTTACTACAGAACGCTCTTCACCTAGCAAAGAGTTGAGAAGTGAGCTTTTGCCTGTGTTTACTCGTCCTATGATGGCTACTCGGATTTCATTGTCTATCTCTTCTACATATTGAGTATTTATATCTCGTACTATCTCATCGAAAGGGTCTATATGTGTATCTTCTTCTAGTACCAATCCCTCTTCTTCTACTGGTGCAGGGATATGCTCTTCTAGCCACGCATAGAAGTCATTGAAGTATCTATTGTGACTTACAGACATAGGAAATGTAGCATCTGCTCCAAACTCCAAGAACTCCCAATACCTCTCCTCTTCTTTGTCGTTGTCTATCTTATTGACCACGAGGGCTAGAGGTTTTTTCTGCTCTTGAAGCTTATAAAACAGCTCTCTATCTTCAGGAGATGGAAGCGTCTTGCCATCTACCATATAGATAATAATATCAGCCTCTTGCCCTGCTCGTAGTGAAAACTCTGCTACTTTGGTAAACAATTCAGATGAATAATCTATACCACCAGTATCAAGTACCTCAAACTCTCTATCACCTGATATGGTGACGAGTCGTCTCTTGACATCTCTAGTAGTTCCTGACATATCTGAAGTGATAGCATCTCTTTGTCTTGCTAGACGATTGAATAGCGAACTCTTGCCCACATTAGGTCTGCCCAATATAGCTACTTTTTTTATTTCTTGCATAATATAATCTTTGTGTTTATTTGGCGTGATTATAGCATATTAATTTTATTTATGATAGAATATATATACTTTAATACGAAGGATAGTTATGTCAGGATACAAAAAAATGTTTGGTTTCTTCTTTATCATATTCTCTTCAGGGGTTGCAGTTTGGTATCCTCTTAGCAATCTTGTACTAGGATAGATGATGGCAAAGACAAAACTTTATAAACCTCAACAGACCTCATCTACACCAAAAGGCTTTTTACTTTATATATTTTTAGTTCCTCTATTTATCTCTGTGATATTGTCGTTAATACAGACCAATATATGGGCTTTTGTGTGGAATGGTATAGCCTTTTTGATGTTTTTCATCACTCTCAAGCTCTCTCAAAAGGGATTTGAACAAGAAAAAGAGTATCTACTATCCACTCTCACCAAAGCACCAGAAATACCATACAAGAGTATATCTGCTTTGATGTTGGGATTATCTACATTTTTTACGGCGTGGATAGCAGGTAATGAGCCTTTTGTAATTTCAATATTTTTGGGTGTTATCTCTTTTGTGGGGTATTTTTTATATTATGGATTTGACCCAAAGGGTGATAAATTGGATAATATAGGAGATATTTCAGCAGAGTTTGTGCTAGAGACTATAGCAGAAGCCAAAGGCAAACTCTCCAAAATATCAGAAGATAGAGAGAAGATAAAAGACAAAAAGCTTATAGATGCGTTGGATATATCAATCAAAAAAGCTCAACTAATACTAGATACTATACAACAAGACCCAAAAGATATTAGGGTAGCTAGGAAGTTTCTGATAGTATATATAGATGGTATTGCAAAAGTAACAAACTCGTATGTCTCTATGGATGAGTCTGATATAGATGATACTACCAAAGAGAAGCTTTTGGGTCTGATGTATGATTTGGACATCAAATTTGACAAAGAGTTAGATAGACTCAAGCAGAACAACCTATTTGACCTTGATGTCAATATAGATGTACTCAAAGAGCAGATAAAAAACTAAAAAGGATTATATTTGGAAATAAAAACTAAAGAACTAATAGAAGTATCCATAGAAGAGCATAGTGCTTCTGTACCAGAGGTAAGAGCAGATGAAGTCACAGCACTTCAAGATGCACTAAATGAGATAAATATAAATGATAGAAACTCCATCATATATTTCGGTTCATCAGCACAAGAGAAGCTAGATGAAGTATCCAATAGAATGATAGACGGTGTCCAAAACAAAGACATAGGACCAGCAGGAGAAGCACTTAACCGTATGGTATTGTCTCTCAAAGGTTTTGATATGGGCAAACTCGACCCAAACAAAAAACAAGCTTGGTGGGAAAAGATGATGGGCGTAACAAAACCTATCAATAAATTCCTAGAAGAGTATGAAGAGGTCAGAGACCAGATAGATGTCATATCCAATGATTTGGAAAAGCACAAATCTCAACTGATGACAGATATAGTCTCACTAGACAAACTATATGAAGCAAACTTAGACTTCTTCCGTAACTTAGAGCTATATATCAAAGCAGGAGAGACAAAACTAGAAGAACTAGAAGAGAATATAATACCTCAATATGTAGCCAAAGCACAAGATAAAGATATGTTGGCAATCCAAGAGGTCAAAGAGATAAGAGGTTTTAGAGATGAACTAGAGAGGAGAGTACACGATTTGAGACTATCGAGACAAGTGACTATGCAATCTCTCCCTAGTATCAGACTAATCCAAGAAAATGACAAATCTCTAATATCCAAAATCACATCAACTCTAGTCAATACCGTACCTCTATGGAGAAACCAACTAGCACAAACGGTTACTATATTTAGAAGTCAATCAACAGCAAATGCCGTCAAAAATGCAGCAGACTTGACCAATGAGCTACTAGAACAAAATGCTCAAGGACTAAGAGATGCCAACGCAGAAGTGAGGACACAGATGGAGAGAGGAATATTTGATATAGAGAGTATCAAAAAAGCAAATGAGACATTTATAGCCACTCTCAACGACTCACTACGCATAGCACAAGAGGGTAAAACAGCAAGAGCTTCAGCCGTCATAGAGCTACAAAAAACAGAAAAAGAACTCAAAGATGCACTGATGGCAGTCAAGACAAGAGCAGAAGAGATACCAGTATTGGAAGCCTCGGCAACTGATACCAAAAATATAGAAAACAGAGGAGCATAATATGGGTTTATTTGATTGGGCTGGTGGGCAGTTTGTAGATGTAATAGATTGGACTGATGATTCTAATGACACAATGGTATATCGTTTCGAGAGACAAGGAAACGAGATAAAATATGGAGCGAAACTAACTGTTAGAGAGTCACAAATAGCAGTATTTGTCAATGAAGGTGTGATAGCCGATATTATGATGCCTGGGTTGTATGAACTAGAGACTCAAAATATGCCTATCCTCACGAGTCTAAAGCATTGGGACCATGGATTTAGCTCACCATTCAAAGCAGAAGTATATTTTGTAAATACCAAAAGATTTACAAACCTCAAATGGGGGACAAAAAATCCTATTATGGTTCGTGACCCAGAGTTTGCAATGGTCAGACTTCGTGCATTTGGTACTTATGAGATACGAGTCAAAAGTGCAGATGTATTCCTCAAAGAGATAGTAGGAACTGATGGTCACTTCACCACAGATGAAGTAGAAGACCAACTTACCAACCTCATACTCTCCAAATTTGCTACAGTTTTGGGCAAATCTACTACACCTGTATTGGATTTGGCAGGTAATTATGAGATGTTTGGAGACTTTATCACAGAAAAAATATCTCCATACTTCACAGAGTACGGTATCGAACTTACCAAGATGCTCATAGAAAATATCTCTTTGCCTCCTGAAGTAGAGAAAGCTATGGACAATCGTTCAAGCCGTGCTATAGCAGGTAATCTCGATGACCATCTCAAATATCAAAGTGCTCAAGCTATCCAAAACAGCAGTGAAAACGGTGGAGGAATGGCAGATATGATGGGGATGGGTGTTGGTATGGCTATGGGACAACAGATGGCAAACACAATGAACCCAAACAACAATCAAAATAATCAAAACAACAATTCAGGAGCAGGAGCACCACCCCCACCTCTCCCAAATCAAGGTCCAAAATATTTTGTAGCTATCAATGGAGCGTCACAAGGACCATTTGATACAAATAGCATAAACTCACAAATCTCTAGTGGTCAAATCGCTAGAGATACTCTAGTATGGTCAGAGGGTATGAATGGATGGAGTCCAGCTGGTACAGTATTTGCAAGTAGCTTTAGTGCTACTCCACCACCACTTCCTCCACAATAATTATGCAGTTTACTTCAACACATTATGCATGTCCCTCTTGTGGGGCATATCAGAAGTTTTCGGCTATCACTGGCAAATTGACTTGTGAGTTCTGTACAGCACAGACAGAGATACCAACATCTTCAGAGATAGTAGAAACGATAGATTTCAAAGAGACACTATTATCTATACGAAATACTCCTATACCCATAGATAGCAGAGATACAAGTTGCCAAAAGTGTGGTGCATCTTTTGCATTTAAGCCTCACTCTATTTCGACCAATTGTCCATATTGTGATGTCCCTGCTATCATAGAGTGTCTCCAAGAGATAAAGCCCAAATCAATCATACCATTTAGCATCACAAGAAAAGACGCAAGAAGTAGGTTCAAAAAATGGGTAGCATCTCGTTGGTTCGCTCCAAATGCCTTCAAGAAGTACCTAAATGACAACAAAATATTACTAGGATACTATCTACCTCACTGGACTTATGATACCGATACCACAAGTCAATACAGAGGAGAAAGAGGAGACAAATATTATGTCACCGTCACCAAGACAGTAGTAGAAGATGGCAGAGAAAAACAAGTACAAGTACAAGAGTCTAGGATAAGATGGACAAGCGTATCAGGTACAGTATATGTAGATTTCAACGATGTCATAGTAGGAGCAAGTCCCACAATAAGTAGAAGCATATTAGACTCCCTAGAGCCATGGGAGATTCCAAAGCTACTACCATTTGATGATAAATACCTATCAGGATTTGAAGCAGAAGAATACACCACAGGACTAGATGAAGGCTTTACCCTAGCCAAAGACAAAATGTCACCAACCATCAGAAACAAAATAAAAAGAGACATAGGTGGAGACGAGCAGAGAATAAGCTCAACCAACACCCAATACAACAACAAAAAATTCAAAAATGCACTATTTCCAATATGGACAGCATCGTTCAAATGGAACAAAAAAGAGTACAACTACGCAATAAATGCCCAAACAGGCAAAATAGTAGGAGAGAGACCATACAGCATAGTCAAGATAGCATTTGCCGTCATGGGAGCAGGAACAATCATCACAGCAGGAGTCTATTATCAGGAGATAATGGCTTATTTTATGGGATGATTTTATAGGTGTGATAGCAATCACACCTACTGATTATTTATATTTAGACAACAGACTCACGATATACTGAGGAGTTTTTTTATTAAATACTTTAAATGTAGATAATATATGTTCTAACTCTTCATAGCTTATACCATACATTTTGGCTACTATAATATCATTTTCTATCTTCAGCATATCTACTTGTTTGATAGTCTTTGGTAAATCTTTTTTAGTGATTTTATACTCTTTTGCCAACTCTTTGAAATCATCAAAGTTATGATGAAGTGTAAGTTTGAGTGCATTGATGATGAGCTTTTGATAGTCACTATTTTTATCTAATTCATTTTCATCAGGTTGAGGTATTGGGAGTCTCATTAGGTAGGTTTTGCTCAAGCTAGTAGATGGTATTATTAATCTAACTATAAAATCTATAGTTAAGGAATTAAAAATTGATAATAAAAATAATTTTTTATTGTTACTATTAACTTTTATTTTAGAATTAGGTAAGTAAAGTTTTGGTATTTCATAAAATAATTTATGTCCTAATCCTATATTTCTTGGTAATATAGACATTATCATAGTTCGTTCATTTGTATCACTAGCTATCTCTCTATATGCTATTCTAAAAAATTCCCTATCATACTTAATATCTTTATCTAGTTTTCTATTTTCAATATCTTTTCTAGTTATTTTTTCACTATTGGCAATAGAAGATAAATCTTGTGCCATTCTATAAATTTCTTTGGATTTTAATCTAGCATCAAACTCTTCTAAATTTAAAAATCGTGTGGGTTCTGCAAATTTAGAGTTAAATTGATGTATAGTTTTTCCCTCATATAGAGGTGTCTTCGTTGGTGTTTCATAAAACAAATCTTTATCATTTGTCATATCAAGCTCTCTTCTACAATCAAAATAGTTAGGATTAATAGCTTCAAATCTTGTATAAGCTTTTTTGAGTATCTCAAATACTATTTTATCAGTGACATCTGCTAAGGCAAAATGTTGTGGTGAAAATGCTTTGAGAGTCTTCATATCATACTTTATCAAATCTTTGCCATTGAAACATTTTTTTGGCTCTATTTGCATAAATTTAGTTTTGATAATATGATTTCTTTTAGGTTTTATTTTTTCTAGTTGAAATACTCCAAACTTATATCTACTATCTATATCAAAGAGTTTGTTTCTATTTTCAAATCCATAAAAATAGTTGAGTTTATATTTTTTTAATATCTCAATTCGTATATTATAACTACCATCTTCTTGGAAAAGTCCTGATGGTAGTACATAAGTAAAACTCCCTCCCTCTCTTATAAGCTTTAGATTATTTTCTACAAAAAGCCTAAATAGATTACCATCACCTGCACCTTTGTTGAGTGGGTAGTGAGCTTTGAAATACTCATTGATTACAAACATAAATTGACTCTCGTTTTCATACTTGGTTCTTATATTATCTTTTGCCAATAGGTCTGATTTGGTATCTGCTTTTTTGGTATCACTTAGTGTACGATAATTAGAACGATATTGAGAGAAAAAATCCTTGTCATCAAGCTTGGTCTTGTCCCACGGAGGATTACCTATGACAATATCAAATCCATTTTTATGTGTGATTTCAGGAAACTCTACTTCATAATTGAAAAAGCTATACTTTTGTGCATACTCTCTAATAGTATCAATGATTTTATCATCTCTATCATCAAATATCTTCTCTACTAGTGCTGTATCTGCTTTGATATTGGCTATCTCTACTTTATCTTTTGATATGGTTTTAAATTTGATGAGAGTTATTAGGTTGAGGGCTAGGTTTAGTTTGTCTAGCTTTGGTTTTATATCCTCTTTATACTTCTTGTTTGATAGATTTATCTCATCTGCTGTACTATCTTGGATATTGTCAAGTATCTTATATACATCATTTAGTTTATCAAATTCAGTGATAAAATTACTCTGAAATAGTCCATCAGATTTGGGAAAATATCTATTAAACTCCTCTATCTTAGAACCTATAAGAGAGTTACCCTGCTTGATATGATGAGACAAAAAGCTAAGAGGTGTACCAAATATAAGAGAGTCAATCCAAAGGGCTAGTTTGGTAAGTTCTACTGAAAATGGGTTTAAATCTACACCAAAGATACTTTTTTTCAGTAGTAATCTCTTGACAATATCATAATCACTTACTATTATCTCCTCTTTTAGTCCTATGAGATTTGATTGTATTTTGACTCTTTCATCTGCTACCATCTCTTGGAGTTGCGTATCTTCGGATAGTGATATAACTGCTTTTTCAGTTAGATAACTTAGAGACTCTAACAAGAAATGCCCACTACCACAAGAGTTGTCTATGATTTTGAGCTCTATTGGCTTTTTACCTTTTGCTATCTCCACATCAATAGCACTTTTTACCATAAAGCTAGATAGTGAAGTGGGTGTATAGTAACTAGCTGTTGATTTTCGTGAATTTGATGAGTTGGTGAGGTAAATATCTCCTGCTTTGTAGTAGTTTTCTTTGGTTATTTGTGCTTTTGGGATAACTCTATAATCATAACTATCCATATATCCAGATACTATCGTAGATGATTTTTTACTCTCTTTGTACTCTACATAATACAGCTCTTCTTGGGCTATCTCAAAACGATAATCCAATAATCCCTCATAGATTGAACCTAGGTTTATGATGGATAGATTTTTGAAGTCTCTCCTAAAGCATGAGCTACCATTATCAAATACCAATAAGCTATTTAGTACACTATATAGCCCTTTATTGCTTAGAAAACATCCATTATTTTCTAATATCGGAGCATTGTCTATATTGAAAAGTCCACCATTGAAAAGTGGTACAGCATAAGAGTCATTACCCTTGTCTAGTAGCCTAAATAGTTGTCTAAGGTCTCCATAAATATTAAATTCATTCTCCTCTGTAGAGTGTTTTTCTAACTTGATATAGAGTTTATCTAGTGACATATCATTATAATATTTATGTAGTGATAATAGCTTTCTATTTTTATCTTCAAAATAGGCGATAAAAAGCAGTCGAAATACTAAATATAGACTATTTTGATATACCGTATGGAGTGTTTGAGTCTTATCTGTCTCATATATAGATTTACCAATGATTTCAAATATAGAGTCTCTATACTCTGTACCATAGATGACATTTTTGAGGTCGTTTTCTACCTCTTGTTTGATTGATTTGTTCTCTTGGGTTATCTTGTTGATTACCTTTTCATCAACCGTATCAAAGTTCTCTCGCCTAAATACAAAATAGAAATACCCAAAAGCTTCTATATCATCTGCATCTATAATAGCCTCTAAATCTATCTCATAAAAAGTCTTGGTAGTTGAGACGATAGAGTTATCATAAAATCGCCATTTTCTACCATTGGTCAAAAACCCATAATCTATTTTAAAAGTTTTGAGATAATCAAGAAGCTGATAATGAGGATTGAGTTTTTTATCTTTGCTCGTATTATCTAGTTCTACTTTATATGCTTTGGATTCACAAAAGAGCAGTATATTATCCAGTTTTTCATTATCATTTACAAACTCATCTTTTGATTTGTCCGAACCAAAAAGTGTATTATCAGGCTCAAAAGATTGACCTTGGTAGCTTATCCTCTCTCTATACAAAAAATCATATCCCAACAGCTCCAAAACCTTATGAATAAACTCAATCTCTAGCGTAGCTTCTTTGGTTTTTATAAATTTATCTTTATCATAGAGTGCTTTTATAGAGTCAAAAATAGTAGAAATATCTTCACTATTTTTACTAAGTTTTTCCAAAAAGTTGGTATCAAAAAGGTTGTTATCTAAAAAGTATTTATCATTCATATTATCATCTCCATTAAGAGGAGGATTATATCATAAAAAGTGTCAAATATACGCTACCCTACTCACCCAAACCAAAAACATTTGATAGTGTATTGATATAGTTAAAATACCCTGTGATAGCTACTGCTTCTATGATTTGAGTATCGCTCCAACCCATATCTTTGAGTGCATCTATATCTTCTTTTAGTATTTTATAGTTATCTTTTTGTGATGCACGAATAGAGAAATTCAGCAAGGCTTTGTCTTTGTCATCTGTATCTATCGCATCTACTCCTTGGAGTATCTCATCTATTCTTTTGTCTGTAAGTCCTAGCATTTTGGCTATACTTTTGTGTACATCTACACACATTTTACAACCATTCTCTTTGGATATAAGCAAGGCTATCGCCTCTTTGATGTCATAAGATAGAGTCGTCTCATCTAGTAGATATTTTTGTATCATTTCATCTGTAGCGAAATATATCTTCTCATCTATTGCCAAGAGCTTAAATATATCACCTAGTTTGCCAGTTTTTTCTAGTATAGGTCTAGCTTTGTCTTGAATTGCAGGTGTCATATCCTCAAATTCGGGTAGTTCTATATGTGCCATCTATTATCCTTTTTTGTATGTTTTATCATTGTATCTTAGTTTGATAAATGGTTTTAATGTCATTAAGTAAAAGTGTAGTAAAATAAAACAAAAGGATAAAAAATGGCAAAAGTAATCATATTTTCAGGAGCTGGTATAAGTAGTGAGAGTGGTATAAGCACTTTTAGAGATAGTGGTGGCTTGTGGGAGGAGTATGATATTGAAGTGGTCTGCTATTATGATAGTCTCGATAACAATGAGGCGATTACTATAGAGTTCTATGACAAAAGACGAGCCGAACTCATAGACAAAGAACCAAACAAAGCACATATAGAAGTAGCAAAACTAAAAGCCAAATATCCAAAAGACATATCTATAATCACCCAAAATGTAGATAATCTATTTGAAAAAGCAGGACTAGATGATGTGATACATCTACACGGATTTATGACCGAGCTTCGCTGTAGAGAGTGTGACAATGTATGGGATATAGGATATGCACCATCGAGTAGCTCTTATGATGGTAAATGTCCATCTTGTGGAGCAAAAAGCAGACCAAATATAGTATTTTTTGGAGAACAAGCCCCACAATATGAAAAACTCAATCAAGAGTTACAAGATTGTGAATATTTTGTAGTCATAGGAACAAGTGGTAATGTAATAGGTGTAAACACCATAGCCAACGGAGTAGAAAACTCAATCCTAAACAACCTAGAACCAAGCGATGCCATAGAAGATGAACTATTCAAAAAAGTAATATACGCCAAAGCATCAGAAGCAATAGACGAGATAGTATTGGATATTGAGG
>DAOVZV010000166.1 GCA_030634925.1 Sulfurovum sp. | reverse complement strand
CAAATCTCCAAAAGAGCTGTGATTGATGCAGGTAATCTTATAGGTGGACTAGGAGAGGATATGGTAGATATTGATACTATATTCCTAACCCATCCTCACCTTGACCATATTTGCGATATTCCATTTTTGGCAGATGAAGTAATATGGAAGAAAGATAAACCTATCAAAGTTTATGGTCTAAAAGATACAATTGACTCTATCAAAAACCATATATTCAACAATCAAATATGGCCAGACTTTACTCAAATCAAGTTTCCAAATAGTGATAAATCTGTCATAGAACTAATCGTTTTAGAGATAGATACTACTTATGATATGGATGATTTTACGATAACACCCATAAAGACCAATCATACAGAAGGAAG
Source organism: Sulfurovum sp. (assembly GCA_030634925.1). Taxonomy (GTDB): domain Bacteria; phylum Campylobacterota; class Campylobacteria; order Campylobacterales; family Sulfurovaceae; genus Sulfurovum. The sequence goes on along the minus strand of DAOVZV010000166.1, from coordinate 3,578 downwards.
CTGTGGATATGTCATCAAACAGTCCAATCAAGGTATATTTGTCACAGCAGATACATATTGTAGTGATATTATTTGGGATAGACTCAACAATGACGATACTATTCACACACTATGTATAGATGTCTCTTTTCCATCTCAATATGATAAACTAGCCAAAGATAGCAAACACCTAACTCCAAAGCTACTTCAAACAGAGCTTCAAAAACTTACTAGAGAAATGAATATATATATTATGCACATCAAACCATCTTTTTCAGACAAGATATATGAAGAAGCAAAAGAGTATAATGTACTAAAAGGAAATGGCACAATACTCCAAGACGGAGATATTATATATTTTGATAGATTAAAAGCTTAACTTTAATCCTCTTCCAAATAATATTGTTTAAACTGTTCTTTATTACCTCTTTCTGACACAAATAAAGATTCTGCTTCCTTATTGGTATGTACCAACATATCAATAGATAGAAAGTCATTTTCTTTTGTTGTATTATAATGATAAATTTTTATTTTTGTAGGAGTTTCATTTAGTTGATAACATTTGTCTGCACCAATAAAATAGTCTCTTATCATACCAACTATTTTATAATAAGCACTACCATCATTCATAATAAATAGTTTTTTGTCTAAAAGGTAATTATCTAATTTCTCTTGAAGTAGTTCTACTTTATTTTCTTTAGAATCAGTAGTTTGTTGTTTTGTTTTATTTTTTTTCAATGAATTATTGAGTAGGGTAGCTAGTATCTTAGCAAACTCTTCTATATTTTCTTTATCTTCTGAATTAAAAAGTTCTTGTTTTTTATTGAGAAGTTGAATTACACCTAATCTTTTATTCTCTTCATCTATAATGGGTACAGTTAATAAAGAGATAGTTTTATAAGTAGTTTTTTTATCTACAGCTTGTGAAAAAATAGAGCTTGTTGATGTATCATTCTCTAATATAGTCTGTTTCTTATGAAAAGCATAGCCTACTATACCAACATTAGAGTTTAATACAATCCTACCTTCAATTCCATCATTATATATACTTATAAGTTGGTCTTTTTTCTTATTGAATATAAATAAAGAACAACGCTCAGTCTCTGTAATATCTTTTGCATACTTTGCTATTATATTAATAGCATTTTTTAGATTACTAGCTTTTGAAATATCAAATTTTAATAAGTCACTTATATTTTTATTCATTTTTACTATTCCTTATAATACTAAATTATACCAAAAATATAATTTAGTAAACGAATAAATAAGAAAAGCTGTAGATATATCATCAAACAGTCCAATTAAGGTATATTTGTCACAGCAGATACATCAAATCATCTTTTTCAGACAAGATATATGAAGAGGCAAAAGAGTATAATACTCCAATATATACTTCGATAAATTAAAACAACAAAAGGATATAGATGTATAAAGATATAGCAACTTTTAATAGACTAGCCTCATTTGGTAAAGAGCTTTTACATAAACCCTTACCAGAAGAAGGTCTCCCAATCATAGCATCGTATGCTGTAGAGCTATTAAACTCTGATAGATGTTCTGTATTTGTATATGACAAAAAGAAAAATAGTCTATGGACACAAATATCTGATGGTGTAGATAAGATTGAGATTGACGCAGACAAAGGTCTAGCAGGTTCTGCACTCCATAGCAAAGAAGCCATCATAGTAAACAGTCCCTATGAAGATAGACGATTTTTACAAAAGATAGATGACGAGACAGGATATATTACACAAAATATACTATCCATTCCAGTATTTGATGCCTTCCGTCATCCTATAGGAGTACTACAATTTCTAAACAAAAAAGATGGAGAAGATTTCAATCAAGATGATGTAAAATTAGCTACATTTTTCAACCACTACATCAGTACATATTTAGAATTAGCCAAACTATTGGAAGATAATAAGTAAGGACTTAAAAATAAAGTAATGGATATGATATATGAAGTTTTTAAGCGTTTAGCAGTGCATAACATCAGTTAATTATATAGCAAAAAAATATATTAAAAGTGTGAAAACTAACATCTAAACTTCTTTTGGATATAATCACTCCAATATTTTTACATTAGGATTGCTTGTGAGAACACATTATTGTGCCCAAATTAACGAAGAACAAATAGGAGAGATAGTCACCGTCGCAGGTTGGGTATCTAGCCGTAGAGACCATGGTGGACTGATTTTTATCGACCTTAGAGACAAAGATGAAGTAGTTCAACTCGTCTGTGACCCTGCTGATAACGCTGTAGTACACAAGACGGCAGAGGATATAAGAGACCAGTTTGTACTCGTAGCCACTGGTAAAGTCAGAGCTAGAGGAGAGGGGTTAGAGAACCCTAAACTCAAAACTGGTAAAGTGGAGCTTGTAGTAGATAGTCTAACTATTGAGAACCGTTCAAAGCCTATGCCTTTTGAGCTAAATGATGACAAAGTAAACGAAGAGATAAAACTCAAATATAGATACCTAGAGCTAAGAACACAAAAATCTTATGATATATTTAAACTCCGTTCAAAAGCTACTATAGCTACTAGAAATACTCTTGATGAGTTAGACTTTTTGGAAGTTGAGACTCCTATCATCACCAAATCTACTCCAGAGGGAGCTAGAGACTATCTAGTGCCGTCTCGTGTTCACGGTGGAGAGTTTTATGCGTTACCTCAATCTCCTCAACTATTCAAACAGCTTTTGATGGTGGGTGGATTTGATAGATATTTCCAAATAGCCAAATGTTTTAGAGATGAAGACCTTAGAGCCGATAGACAGCCAGAGTTTACTCAGATAGATGTCGAGATGAGCTTTTGTGACCAAGAAGATGTCATAAGCGTAGCAGAAAAACTCATACACAATATATTTACAAAGTGTGACTTTGATATTCCTAAGCAATTTAACCGTATGACTTACGCAGATGCTATGGAAAACTACGGTACAGATAAGCCTGATATGCGTTATGATTTGAAGATGGTAGATGTGATTGATATATTTGCAAGATGTAATATGTCTATTTTTTCAGATATTGCAAAAGATACAAAAACCAACCGTATCAAAGCCCTCAAAGTACCAAAAGGTGATGAGATTTTCTCCAAAAGAGAGATGAAAAGATTTGAAGAGTTTGTGCGTAAATTCGGAGCATCAGGTCTAGGATATTTTCAGATGAAAGAAGATGGACTCAAAGGACCTTTGGTTAAAGCTTTTACACCTGAAGATATTGCGTTGATTATAGAACGATGTGGTCTTGAAGTTGGAGATGCTGTATTCTTTGGAGCTGGTGATAAAAAGCTTGTACTTGATTATATGGGTAGATTTAGAATTTTCTTAGCTGAACATGAAAAATTAGACCTTATTGATAAATCCAAATTTGAGTTCTTATGGGTGATGGATTTCCCTATGTTTGAGGTTGATGATGGCAAAACCAAAGCTATGCACCACGCATTTACAATGCCAGAGCTTGATGCTGATGGGAAAATAAGCTATGATGATATAGAAGATTTAAAATCAGTAGCCTATGACATCGTCCTAAACGGTACAGAACTAGGTGGTGGGTCTATCCGTATCCACAAAGAAGAGCTTCAAAAAGAGATATT
>DAOVZV010000326.1 GCA_030634925.1 Sulfurovum sp. | reverse complement strand
TAATAGACAAGATTATACATCAGACAAACTGTTAGATGGAGAATATCTAAGAGATGGAACAATATTATTACTTAAAGAGCTATCAAAAAAGCATGAATTATGGATTTATACAACATCATTTAGAAGTCCTTTTTTAGTCAAATTTTACTTTTGGCTAAAGGGAGTTAAGATAAAAAGAGTTATTAATCAAGATATTCATAATAAGATATTAAAAGAATATAATTTTGCAAGAGTTCCATCTAAACTACCATCTCACTTTAACATAGATATACATATTGATGATTTAAATGGAGTTGTTGAAGAGGGAAAGATATTTGGATTTAATGTTATTCAAGTAACTCCTGACCAAAAAGATTGGAAAGAGGTTATTTTAGAAAAAGTTTCTCACTTCCAAATGTAATCTAGAAGTGAATAAGTCCTACTTCTTAATCTCAGCTACGATTACACCTCTTAGTGAACCCTCTACAAATCCAAATGCTTTGTCTTTTGGATAGTGTGTGTCTATTTGTGATTGTATCTCTTTACTCATATTAGTACCATGACATTTGAGACATACACCTTTTGTAATCAATGGCTTATATACTCTTGTGGTGTCTCCATCTACTACTACTTTGATGTCTGATGGCAAGAAAGTCTTTGCTTCTATACTTGCTTGGTATTCATTCATTACTTTTTGGTCTAGTGCATCTGGCTGATTGGCTTCATTTCTACTTTTTAGGGCTATTCTTCTTACTTTTGCATTTGCTGGTAGCTTTTTGTTTACCTCATCTGTGATAGTGTCTGCACTACTACTACAAAAGCCCATGGCACTTAGTCCTGATTTGTCTGATTGCATCTGTGACTTGAGCTGTGTTTTGAGTGTAGAACCTAGCATTTTGATATATCCTATACCCTCTTGTTTGATATTTGTCTGCTCTGCTGTTAGAGTAGAAGATAGTAGAAGTGTGGCTAAGATAAGAGTTTTAGCTTTCATAGTTAATCCTTGGTTATAATTTTTATTTGTTCAGATTATATATAAATTTGCTTAAAATATATTGAACTTATCTCAATTGTGCTAAAATACATATAAATATAATACAAAAGGTATAAAATGAAACTACTAGTAAGTGCTTTAGAGCCATCATCTAATCTGCATCTCAAAGAGGTACTAAAACACACTACAGATGTAGAACTTTTGGGTATTTTTAATAAATCTTTGGGTAATCCACTATATGATATAAGTCAGATGGCTATTATGGGTGTAGTAGATGCTATCAAAAAGCTTCGTTGGTTTTTCAAGGTAGCTGATGAAATGGTAGAGTTAGCCCAAAAAGCAGACAAGATACTACTAATGGACTCATCAGGCTTCAATCTACCTCTAGCTAAAAAACTAAAAGCCAAATATCCAAATAAGGAGATAATCTACTATATACTACCTCAAGTATGGGCAAGTCGTCCCAAGAGAGTGGAGAAGCTAGAGAAATATTGTGACCAACTATTGGGGATATTACCTTTTGAAGTAGATTATTATTATCCTTTATCCAAAGCTAGATATGTGGGTCATCCTCTACTAGATGAGATAGATATACAGAGAAATCCACAAAAAGGAACTATCGCATTTATGGCAGGGAGTAGGAGAAGTGAGATAACAAAACTAATGCCAATATTTGTAGCCCTGCGTAAAAAGCTAGGAGATATTCGTGCTTTGCTTGTCATTCCATCATCATTTGACCAGTCAAAGATAGATACTCTATATCAGGGACATAATGAATTTGAGATAATACAAGATACACAAAAAGCACTATCTCAATCAGAGTTTGCATTTATCTGTTCAGGTACAGCTACACTAGAAGCATCACTCATCGGTACACCATTTACACTAGCATATATAGCCAAAAAGATAGACTATTTC
>DAOVZV010000217.1 GCA_030634925.1 Sulfurovum sp. | reverse complement strand
TTTGTGATTAGTGTAAATATAATTGTAAGAATAAAAATACTTGTTTATCTTTGATTTCTAAAGGAGTATTGGTATATTACATATCCAAAGGACTCACAACTTTCTCTTTGTTTATTCCTGCGACCACATGCGTATAAATCATCGTAGTCTCCACAGATTTATGCCCTAGCAATTCTTGAATAATAGATATTATTTCTATCTATATATTTTAGTATTTTAAGTTATAATTGGATTGATTAAATGCTACGCATTCGAACAACGGTGGCGTGGACTGAACGCCACCATTATATTTAGGTTGTATTAATAATGAAGAATAAAACATTATACTATTTTTGTAGGATAAAAATTTGATTGAAAGTTATAGTAAAGAAGTTCAAAAAGCAAGAGAAACTTCAAAACAAATGATTGAAAATGAATACTCGAATATTTCAAGAATCTTAGAATTAATGGATAAATATTTCGTATTAATAATAAACTGTTTTGAAAATGTTAGTGGTGCAGGAGAAATTGATAATTATAAATTAGGATTAATTGTTTCATTTACTAGAACACAGTTAATTATAAGTGAACATATTATTATGAGTGAATTAATTGAAGTAACTACTTTAGAAAGAAAACAAATAGAATTACTTGCGAGATTGTCTGAAATTGACAAAAAACTTAACAATAAAGAAAGTATTCATAAATTAAAAGGAAAAACACCTAATATCGGAAATGGAAATGTGAGTGAGAATTTAAAAAATATGTATGGGATGTTTTCTGAAATAGCTCATTCAGCTAAAACAGAACCTTTAGCATTGCTAGTAGAAGATTCCGATCATAATGCAATAAGTTATAGTGTTTTACCTAAATATGACCCAATAAATACAGTTGTTGCATTAAATAATCATATTCAGTTGTTTTTTGATTTTGTCATTTATATGTTTGACTTTCAAAATAAATTTATTCCTGATTATACAAATGATAAAGATATGGAAATAATAAATAATCTAATAGAAGAAGGTAAAATTGCAAAACTTTCAGTATTTAATAGGTTTGAATAATCAGATAAGTTAAAATGTAAACATATAACAAGTACGAGGAGATAAATAATTTACCATAGCAGGAAAAAATTAAGAAAATCAAGGGTTATATGATATTACTTCATCCTCTTAATAATCAAACCACTACTTACCTAAAAACCTAAAACTCCATACTCACTCAATCCAAAATATCATGAAGAGTATTGGCTTTTGTCATCCACTCGTTTAGATTGTTCCACTCTTTTCTCTCTACCATCTTTTCACACTTTTTGAGTTCTGATTGTAGTGAGTGTATTGCTTCTATGAGGTTTGTTTGGTTTTGTCTAAATATATCTTCCCACATATAGGGATTACTCTTTGCTATACGACTCATATCTCGAAATCCACCACCTGCTAGGGCTATGATACTTTGGGAATCTTCTTGTTCCATTACGCTATTTGCCAATGCGTAAGACAAAGCATGAGGCATATGAGATATGAATGCAGCGTGTCTATCGTGTTCTTTGGAGTTCATAGATACGATATTCATACCAATAGCTGTAAATATCTCTCTAGCTACACTCTCCTGATAATCTCCACTCTTTTCCAAATCACACAATACTACTACTTTGTCTTTGTATAGATTAGGCAAAGCAGAAGATGGACCAAATTTTTCTGTACCAGTCATTGGGTGGGCTGTGACAAAATGTTCTCTTGTATCAGATGGTATTGAGAGTGATATTTTCTCTTTGGTACTTCCCAAATCAATTACAGTAGCATCCTTTTTGAGGTTGTCTAGCTTTTGAATGACTGATATAATCCCATCTACAGGAATGCTTAGAAATATAATATCGCACTCTTGTAGTCTATCCAAACCAGCACATACCTCATCTACCAAACCTAGTGCCAATGCTTCTGAACAGTGCTTTTGATTGTGGTCGAGTCCTATAAAATAATAATCTTTAGAGTGTTGTTGAAGAGCGAGACTCAAAGAACCACCCATTAGTCCTAATCCCACTATGCCCACTTTGACCATAAATAGACTCCTTTTTATATTTAGTATATCATAAATTTCTAATCTATCATAGCATATAGGGCTTTTATCTCTTTATCCCATATACTATCATCTATTGTCTCTAGTATAAGTGGTATATCATCCATCCTAGAGTCATTCATAATAAACCCAAAGGCATCCCAACCTATCTCGCCTTGACCCAATGAGTGGTGTCTATCTACTCTTGAACCTAGCTTTGGTTTGGAGTCGTTGATGTGCATTCCCATAAGGTATTCAAAGCCTACTAGTCTCTCAAATAGGCTCATAGTCTCATCATAAGCTTCTCTAGTTCGTAAATCATATCCACTTGTAAATGTATGGCAAGTATCTAGGCATACTCCTACACGGCTTTTGTCTTCTATCTTGTCTATGATATGGGCTAGGTGTTCAAATTTGTATCCTAGGTTTGTCCCTTGTCCTGCTGTATTTTCTATGACTAATTTTATATCATAATCTTGGGTAGCATCTATAGCCCTATTCATAGAGTCTGCTATTACATCCAAGCAAGATAATTCAGCATCCATTATTTTGTCTTCATAGTTTGCCTCTTTTTTGCCTACTTTGACTAGATGAGAACCTGCGTGGAAATTGAGTCTATCTAGTCCTAGTAGATGGCATCTCTCTATCTCATCTACAAAGGCATCTCTTGATTTCTCTAGTTTTTCAGCTTCGTGGTGACCTAGATTGATTAGATATGAGTCGTGAGGTAATATATGCTTTGGTAGTATTCCTGAACTCTCCAAATTGCTACGAAAAGCATCTATAGTTTTGGTCTCTAGTGGTTTGGCTACCCACTGTCTTTGGTTCTTGGTAAATAGTGCAAATGCTTTTGCTCCTATCTTCATCGCATTGAGTGGAGCGTTATCTACTCCACCACTTGCACTCACATGAGCACCTACAAATTTTGTCATTTTATGCCTTTGTTACTGTTTTTTGATTTTTATCAATATATTGTTGATTGTATCACGGAATATTATCTGATTATTGAAAACCTGATATTTGATATTATATTC
>DAOVZV010000273.1 GCA_030634925.1 Sulfurovum sp. | reverse complement strand
TCATAAGAGGCACGGCGTAATGACTTGATGACCAAGGCATCTACTTCTGATGCTATATTCATCTTGTCGGCTTCTCTTTGGATAGCTCTGATTAGAGATGGACTATCTTCATAATCTGTTACATATAGACCGATTACCGATAACTCTGCTAGTAGTGCTTCTGTCCTTGCTATTTGAGGTGGTTCGTGTATCCTAAATATACCATCACCCTCTCCTGTAAATCGTTTGGCAGATGCTTGATTTGCCAATAACATACACTCTTCTATGAGCGAATGAGATGGTGTACCTGTCTCTATTGTAGTATCTTTGAGTAGATGATATGAGTCTATATTTACTCTTGTCTCTTCACTTCTAAAGTCAAATCCACTCTTTAGCCTAGCAGACCTCAACTGTTCTGTAATCTTCTGTAGAGGTAATAGCCATATTAATATTTGGGCGATTATCCCGTCTATTCCATCTGTGCCTTTGTCCAATATATTGTCTATAGCTTCATAATTGAAACGATGTTTGGAGTGGATAACAGCCTCAAAAAACTCCTCTTTGATAGGTTTGAGAGAGTTCTTGTCTAGTGTAATTTTGGCTACAAATGCCAACCTATCTACCTTTGGTTTGAGAGAACATATATTTTCACTAAGTTCTCGTGGCAACATAGGGAAAGATTTATGAGGTAGATATGTAGTGAAGCCTCGTTTCTTTGCCTCTTTGTCTATAGGAGTAAAGTATGGCACATAGTGACTCACATCTGCTATAGCCACATATAGTATAGACTCTTTTATATCGAAATATATAGCATCATCAAAATCTTTTGCCGTGATAGGGTCTATCGTACAAAAGTCCAAATCTGTCAAGTCCACACGGTCTGGATGTTCATCTTTATCTACTGATTGTTCTACTTCCAATGCGTCTGTTAGGCATTGAGGAGGAAATTCATCTTCTCTCTTGTATAGACATAGAGAGATTTTCTCATCTACCTTTGGGTCTCCTAGATGACCAAATACTTCCAATACTTTACTATCTTCTACATCTACTTTGAGTACAGTACCTAGCTTGAACGCTTTCAAGTCCATACCCTCCATCAATGCAACAGTAGGCTCACCAGTACGAATATCCAAAACAAAGAAATTATCTTGCTTGTCTCTATGAGTATATGCTATTGTAAAATGATGAGCTTTGCTAATGATTTCTATCACTTTGCCAGAAGCTCGTCCACGCCTAGCGATAATCCGTTTGGCAACCACACTATCACCATGATTAGCACCTCCAAGATGGTCTATCTCGACGAGCAAATCTCTCTGTTGTTTAAATTCAGCTTCTACATATCCTCTACCATCATTACCGATATAGAGTCGTCCTGCACGATAGAGAGAGCTTAATCTCCACAATCCATCCACCTCTTCTAAGGCATTTGCATTTTGAAGTGATTGAAAATGATTTTGGTCTTCTTGTTCAATATCAGACAAAAGACACCCATTGGTAATTTGTATAGCAAATGGAGACATATATAAACCCTTTTTTGATTTATTATAGCATATCTTCACCTTTTTTAATTAGGAGATAGGTTTATTAGTTCCCACCAACCCTCAATCCACAAACCCAAGCAAAGTGTAGATTGAACCCTCCTCTATCTCCGTCTATATCTAGTATTTCACCTGTTAAATATAGATTTGGTACTATTTTTGACTCCATTGTTTTTGGATTTACTTCTGTGGTATCTACTCCTCCTGTGGCTACTTCAGCTCCACTCCATCCTTTAGTGTCTGATATATCCATTTTTAGGTTTTTGATGGTGTATATTAGTTTGATAATCTCTTTTTTGTTTAGTTGGCTTTCTGTTTTGACTTTGCATTTCGATTGTGTCAATATAGTATTGATGAGTTTTTGATTTATCAACCCTTGTAGCCACAATGATATTGGTTTATCGCTTTGTGGATTTATGGATTTCATCATTAGATTTATTAGAGACTCTTTGGATAGGTTTGGCATCAAGTCTAGGCTAAGTTGGCAGTAGCTGTATTGTGATAGTTGGGTGCTTACTGCTCTGCTGATGTCTAGTATAGCTAGTCCACTTATACCGTAATTGGTAAATAATAAATCTCCTTGCCTTTGGGTTATATACTCACCATTTGCATATAGCTTGACCTCTCCTGATACTTTGACTCCTGATACCTCTTTTAGCCATTTGGCATCACTACGCAACTGTACCAAAGATGGATTAGGTAGGATGATATTATGTCCTAGAGATTTGGCAAATTTATAACCATCATCTGAACCTCCGATTTGAGGATAGGCAGGAGAACCTGATGCTAATATTAGTTGATTGGATTTAAATAAGCCTTGTGTTGTGTGTATGTTAAATGTATTATCTATTTTCTCTATATCTGTGACTTGGCAGTTGCAGATTATATTTACACCGAGTTTGGTAGCTTC
>DAOVZV010000206.1 GCA_030634925.1 Sulfurovum sp. | reverse complement strand
TATATCAATAGATAGTTTTATAGAAGCTTGTATCAGCATATCTCTATCTATAAAGTATATAGGCTTTACCTCTTTTGAGACTATATGGTGGTTCTCTAGTGCCAATTGAACACCAATACCATTGAGGTCTCCTATACTAATACCTACTCTAATCATCGTATCAAAGCACTCTTCATATCTATTATGGCTTGTTCTAGTCCTGTATATACAGCTCTTGCTACAATACTTTGACCTATATTGACCTCTTCTATGGTCTCTATTGCTACTATATCTTTGATATTTTCCATATTTAGACCATGACCACTAGCCACTCTAAGTCCTCTTTGCATAGCATTACAAGATAGAAGTCGCAGATTAAAAATCTCACAATCAAGCATCTTTTTGAGTTCATCCCTAGGTAAATCCAACTCCTCTATAGAGTGATGTGATTTGGCTAGATTTGCATAAAGCATAGCGTATATATTGGCATATTTACCAGTATGAAACTCTATCCACTCTACGCCCAAATCTATAGAAGCATCCACAGCACTCATAGATACATCTATAAATAGAGATACCTCTATCTGCTCATCTTGTAGTCTCTTGATAGCTTCTTTGAGTCTATCTATATCACCCTCTACTGCTAGACCACCCTCTGTAGTTACCTCTTCTCTTTTTTCTGGGACTAGAGTGACTCTATGAGGCTTTAGCTTACAAGCTATATCTATCATCTCTTTGGATATAGCACACTCCAAATTGATAGGCAAAGATGATAGATTGATGATATTGATAGCGTCACTATCTTGAATATGCCGTCTATCTTCTCGTAGATGTATAGTTATCTGGTCAGCACCAGCTCTTTTGCATATACTCAAAGCATCCAAAGGATCTGGTTGGGCTACTTTCCTAGCCTCTCTTAGTACAGCTATATGGTCTATATTTACACCGAGTTTCATTTGTTATTTCCCTTATCATTATATGGAGATTATTATATCAAAAAGTTTTAGAGATTAACTTTTATAAATGGATTATTTGGACTTAACTAACTTTTAGATAAAATATTACCAATTATTTATTAGGATTATCAATGACACAATCACTACTTATAGAAATAGGTGTAGAAGAGTTACCTGCTATACCACTACTCAAAATCGTATCAAATATAGAAAAATCTTGGCAGAAGATATTGTCTGATTATCAGCTCTCTTGTGAGTTTGAATTTATTTATACTCCTAGACGGCTTGTATTGAGACATAATGCTATAGCCTCGTGTCAAGATGATAGTATCATCGAGCTTGTAGGTCCTCCTGTGATGGCATCTATCAAGGATGGAGTTGTGACCAAAGCAGGAGAGGGGTTTGCTCGTAAGTGTGGAGTAGATTTTGAGTCTCTAGGTAGAAGTGAGAAGAATGGTAGAGAAGTTTTGTATTTTCAACAAAAGCAGAGTGGAGCAGAGACTACTGATTTACTCCAAGAGATGATACTAAAATGGATAAACTCTATGTCATTTGGCAAGATGATGCGTTGGGGCGATAGAAGTGATGAGTTTATCCGTCCTCTTAGATGGCTTCAGGTTCGTTTGGATGATAGTAGTGTGCCTGTAGAGATATTTGGTGTGAAGTCTGATATATATACTTTTGTGCATCGTATGGTGAGCTATGAGAGTGTTGAGGTAGCCAAAGTAGAGGATTATGACAAGATACTATCAGATGGAGCTGTAATGCTTTATCCCAAAGATAGAAAAGAGAGTATATTGAGAGATTTTGATGAGCTTGAGAGTGAGTATGGTATCATCATAGAGAGAGATTTGGATTTATTAGCAGAAGTTGTAGCCATCACAGAAAACCCAAAAGCACTTGGTGGTAGCTTTGATGAGGTATTTTTGGAGCTTCCTCCAGAGGTCATCATTACATCTATGAAAGAGCATCAGAGATATTTCCCAGTATTTGAAAATGGCAAAATATCCAATAAATTTGTAGTAGTCTCAAATGCCTATACAGGTGATTATGAGAAAGTAATAGCAGGAAATGAGAGAGTACTCAAGCCACGACTAGCTGATGGACTATTCTTCTACAAAAATGACCTCAAAAATGGACTAAATACAAAAGGACTAGACAAAGTACAGTTCATAGATGGATTAGGTACACTAGAAGACAAGATAAATAGAGAAAAGCGAATAGCCATAAGATTATTAGCCCTATATATGGATAGAGTAGAACATAGTAGCCACAAATCAGCAGTAGAGTTGGAGAAATCTATGGATAGGGCTGTGACTCTTGCCAAAGCAGACCTTATGAGTGAGATGGTATATGAGTTTACAGAACTTCAAGGTCTGATGGGATACTATTATGCCAAAGCCCTTGGAGAAGATGAACTCGTATATAACGCAATCAAAGAACAATATATGCCAGTAGGAGAGGGTGCAGAGTTACCATCTTCTATATTTGCATCTATTGTATCTATGAGTATCAAGTTAGATACTCTATTTGGATTATTTAGCGTAGGACGAATACCAACTGGCTCAAAAGACCCATTTGCCTTGCGTCGAGCAGTCAATGGTATAGTTCGTATAGTCACAGAATATGATTTGGGCTTTGATATAGATGATATTATCACTCTACTCAAAGATGCCTATAGTCCATTTGATACCAATCTACTATCAGAATTTATCATAGAGAGAATCAACAAATCACTAGATGCCAATCCATCAGTCATAGCCTCTGTAATATCAACTGGTGAGAGAGATATAAATGAAATAGCCAAAAAAGTATCAGCCCTCAATGAGATAGTAGATACAGATGAGTTCAAAGAGCAGTTTTCTACATTCAAACGAGTAGCAAATATATCCAAAGATGTAGATTTGGATAGAAGTATGACCATAGATACATCACTATTTGTAGAAGAAGCAGAAGTGATACTATACACAGCATACCAAAAAGTAATCAATCAAGACTACAGAGATTACAAGACAAAACTAGAAGCACTATTTGGTCTCAAAAGAGAACTAGATGGATATTTCAACTCCGTAATGGTCAATAGTCCAGAAGAAGGATTAAAAATCAACAGATTAAATACCATAGGTTCTATATACAAATCATTTAAGACTATTGCAGATATTAAAGAGATAAGTATTTAAAGAGATAAACCTTCAATCAACTTATCAACAGCTTCTTTTGCTTCTTTGAGTCCTACACTGTGTAGTTCTCTATAGAGTTTGATAGCATTTATTTTGTTGCCTCTTTTTTTCTCTTCTATAATGGCTTTGTCGTCTGTGTGGGTGTCGATGACACTTGTAGTTC
>DAOVZV010000279.1 GCA_030634925.1 Sulfurovum sp. | reverse complement strand
TCATTGAGTAAGGGAGTAGGTAAAGTAAGTATGGCTTCCTCATCTCAAAAATCTAAGAAACCACAAAATATTGGCATCTCAAAAGAGGTGGGAAATATGGATGTTCTAGTCAATAAAGCACCAGCATTAAATATAGGCTCTGGTTCTATAATAACTCCTCCAAGTACGCCTAATTATGACCCTGATAAATAGGAAATATAAATGATTAAACGGTTTTTGACACTATTTGTAATTTTATCCTTTCTTTCAGTTTCTATAGGTTCAGTATATCTTTTCGTACCAAAGAGTTTTTTGTCTATTGATAATCGTATTCGTGATTTCTTTTTTGTCTTGCGTGGACCTATCGAGACTACATCAAATATAGCTATTATAGATATAGATGAAAAGAGTCTTAGCAAATATGGTCAATGGCCTTGGCCTAGGTATGTTACAGCAGAACTACTAGAAAAACTTACCAATTTGGGTGCTGGTATCATTGGACTGGATATTGTTTTTGCTGAAAATGATGCTACAGCTATAACAAAAGAGTCAAACTTCTCATCACCACAAATCTGTAAACATCCCAACGATAGCAGACTAGCAGAAGTAGTAGCCTCTGCACCAGTGATAGGAGGATACTTTTTTTCTTTTGATTTCAATAGTACAAAAGCTCCATCTATACCTGCGATTTTTATAGAAAAGGGTTTAAGTGATGAACGATATATACCTATAGCATCTGGAGCAAAACTAAATATAGAGTGCGTACAAAAATCACTATACTCTAGTGGATTTTTCAATATTATACCTGATGATAGTGGAGGGATTAGTCATGTACCATTACTTATGCGTTATGATGATATGCTATATCCATCATTGGCACTAGAGATGCTTCGTATATATAACAATAGCGACCAAGTAACACTATACAATTCATCTACAGGTGCACAAAGTATTGATATGGGTGAGCTTAGTATTCCTATAGATAGACATGGACGAATTGCTCTCAATTACCGCGGAAAGGGTAAACACTTTGAGTATATATCTGTATTAGATGTTATGGAAGATAGAGTAACTCGCAAACAAGTAGAGGGTAGATTTCTACTTGTAGGTACTTCTGCTATAGGTCTATCTGACCTCAAATCTACACCTATGGACCCTCTGATGCCAGGAGTGGAAGTCCATGCCAATGTCATAGACTCTATATTGGCAAATGACTTTATAGCTATACCAAATGATGCACCTATTATCAATTTACTTATTATCGCTTTGACTGTATTCTCTACAGCTATAATATTCTACTTTTTGACTATTTGGTTGATAATACCTGCGTGGATTGGATATATATATGGTATGTATCTACTATTTGATATGCTACTTTTTGATAATGGAATTATCCTCAATATCATCTTTCCTTTATTGACATTTATGTTGAGTACACTTGTGATTTTACTTATGCGTTTTATATTTGCAAATCGTCTCAAACAACAGTTTCAAGAGGCATTTTCACGCAAGGTATCTCCTGCTGTAATGCACGATATTATGACCAATGAGACCAAAAACCTTTTAGAACCAAAAGAGAAATTAGTTACTATATTCTTTAGTGATATTCGCTCATTTACCTCTATATCTGAGAGTATCGGTAATCCTACAAGATTAATATCACTATTAAACAAATATATGACTCCTATGGTAGAAAATATAGTAGCCCATCATGGTACTATTGATAAGTTTATTGGTGATGCTATTATGGCATATTGGAATGCACCAACTGATGTCAAAGACCATCCAGATATGGCTGTACAGAGTGCATTGGAACAATTAGATATGTTAAAAGAGTTAAATGTAGATATAGAAAAAGAGTATCAAACTACCATAGATATTGGTATAGGTATCCATGTAGGAAGTGTCACCATCGGAGAGATGGGTGCTAGTGGGCGTTCTGATTATACTATCATCGGAGACAATGTAAACCTAGCATCGAGATTAGAGGGGCTATGCAAACCTTATGGAGCAAAACTCATCATATCAGAAGCTACCAAAGATTTACTAAAAGAAGATTATATATTTAGAGAGCTTGACAAGGTCAGTGTAAAGGGTAAAACAAGCTCACTAATTATCTTTGAAGTTATCTCAAGAGGAAAAGAGATAGAAGATAAGAAAAAAGAAGAGTTAGAAGAGTATAATAAGGCTTTATCACTCTATCGAAACGGTAGTTTTATTGATGCAAAAATAGCTTTTGAGATACTTAACGATAAGTATTCTACTCACCTATACCAAATGTATCAAGAGAGATGTACTCTACTAGATAGTAAAAATATCAAAGACTTCGATGGCATATTTGCCTTCAATACTAAATAGAGGATAGATAATGATTGACTATATTAAATTTTTGGG
>DAOVZV010000292.1 GCA_030634925.1 Sulfurovum sp. | reverse complement strand
CATATCTACCCAAAGGATTAATAGCCCAAATATATCTTGAAGACCATGCATATTTTGATGAGGATGAGCTTCAAGAGTTGTTGTTAAAACATAAAGCCACTTCAATACTTTGTACTTCTAAAGACATTGTAAAGATGGATGGTTTTAAGTTAGAAATTTCAGAAATGAAGCTAAAATTAGAGATTAGAAAAGATGTATTTGTCCAGTGTGATGAGTATATTAAAAGGTATAAAAATGACTAAAACAATAATAATAGGAGCAGGAGCTAGTGGTTTGATGTTGGCTTCTTTGTTGCCAAAGGATAGTGCTGTTTTAATTGAGTCTAACTCCAAGTTGGGGGCTAAGATATTGGTCTCTGGGGGTGGGAGTTGTAATATTACTAATACGCTGATGGGTAGTGAGTATTATTTGGGTGATGATGGTTTTATATCGCCATCACTAAAGAGGTTTAATCAAAATGCACTTATTCGGTGGTTGGAGAGGCAGAGGCTTTATCCTATTATCCGTAAGGAGACTCAATATTTTTGTCCTAATTCATCTAATGAGATAATGGATATATTTACAAATCAGAGTAAAAAACAAGATATATATCTAAATGAGAGTGTGATAGAGGTCTCTAAGGTAGATGGTGTCTTTTATACTAAAACCAATAAGAGAGTCTATGAGTCTTATGAGGTGGTGGTGGCATCTGGAGGGCTTAGTTTCCCTGTGTTGGGTGCTAGTAGTATTGGATATGATATAGCTTCTTCTTTTGGTCATACTATTACTCCTACTGCTCCTGCTTTGGTGGGTTTTACAGTCCAAAGAGAGCAGTTTTTTTTCAAGGAGTTGTCTGGTGTTTCTACAGAAGTGGAGATAAAAGTAGGAGATGAGGTATGCAAGGGAGGACTGCTATTTGCTCACAAGGGGATAAGTGGTCCTGCTGTATTGGACGCGTCGTTATATTGGCAAAAGGGCAAGATGGAGATAGATTTTTTGCCTGATTTTGATTGGAATAGTATTAGAGGTAGCAAAAAGAAGATAAGCTCACTTCTATCTATGCCGAAGCGTGTTACTAAGGCATTTTTGATACAATTACACTTAGAAGACAAACCATATAATCAGCTCACACACAAAGAAGTAGATACACTTCAATCTTTGAGCCACTATATTTTTGCTCCAGCAGGTACATTTGGGTATTCAAAAGCAGAAGTAACTAGAGGTGGTGTATCTACGCTAGAGGTAGATAGAGATAGTATGATGAGCCAAAAATCAGATGGATTATATTTTCTAGGAGAGGTCTTAGATGTTACTGGTAGGCTAGGAGGGTACAATTTTCAATGGGCATTTTCTAGTGCTTATAGTTGTGCTATGGCGTTGAAATCAATTAAAGGAAAAAAATGAAAATCAAAATTTTATTGGCACTGATAGCCGTTATGTTGCTTAGTGGTTGTGCAGATTTGAAAGATAGTGAGGGGTGGAAATCATCACAAAAGAGTGAGTTTTTGGATATTTTGAAAGATGATAAATATGCCTCTATTTGTAATCAGCAAAAATTATATGCACAGGTGAAAGAAGATAAAAACTCCAAGTTAATGACGAAGCTTTTGTTATCTTATACCAAAAATCTAGCAAATGGTTGTATTGGTATTAGACACTCTAAATATTATGAAGTCTATAAGCAAAGAGTAAATCAAAAGAACATTATTTTACAGCTAAAAGCAGGTGAGAGTATAGAGAAGATATTAGCTCCTTTCGTGCCTGAGTATAGACAGTTTTCGGCACTTGTCACCAAGTATCAAGCTCTAAAGAAAGATAGTAAACTAGCTAAAAAGATACGCAAAAATATAGAAAGAGTCAAGATAATGAAGCCTAATTTAGGTAATAATTATGCTCTTGTAAATATCCCTGAGTTTCAGGTGCGTGTGATAGAGAATGATAAAACAGCTCTAAAGATGAGAGTAGTGGTCGGAAAGACAAAGCATAAAACACCAGTATTTAGTTCAAAACTCAAATACATTACGCTAAACCCTCAATGGTCAGTCCCTGATAGCATAGCAAGAAATGAAATCATACCAAAGCTAATGAAGAACAGCAATTATGCCAAGGGTAGAAATATGGTTATAATCAAAGATACTTATGATTTACGAGGCAAAAGAGTGGACCCATCTACTGTAGATTGGAAGAAGTATAAAGGTGGTAAAGGATATGTGCCATATAAATTTGTACAAGTCCCATCGAGACGAAATGGTCTAGGACGAGTT
>DAOVZV010000293.1 GCA_030634925.1 Sulfurovum sp. | reverse complement strand
TACATATTTGAAGTACCAAACGCCAAAGGCAACTTATACCAACGACTAGAAAAAGTAAAACCATATCAGAGTAAAATCATAAAAGTACTAAAACAGATAGAAATCAAAGATACCAATCATCTAAAGATATTCTTATCAGATATAGAGTCCAAAGATGGCGAGGGTGTAGTAGTCCGTGACCCACAATCTCTATATATAGACAAAAGAACAAGCAAAGCACTCAAAGTCAAGACTTTTCACGATACAGAGTGCATAGTGATAGGATATACCAAAGGCAGAGGCAAATATAGAGATATGGTAGGAGCGTTGAGGTGTAGATTGGCAAATGGTATAGAGTTCAAGATAGGTTCAGGACTGACAAATATCCAAAGGCAGACACCACCTCTGATAGGAGATACAGTATCATTTAGATACCAAGAGTTTACCAAAAATGGAAAACCTAGATTTCCAACTTTTTTGAGAATTAGAAAATAGGGTTAAGTTAAGAGATGAAATTATAGAAAAGATAAAAAAGGAAAATAGATGAGTGATGGTAAATATATAAACAAAGATGCGTGGAAAAATAGGAAGAGGACTAAGTCTATTACTCCAAAAGAGGTTGAGTTTTTTGTGCATGATAGTAGTTTTGTAGATGAGAATGTGATTATAGGTAATCGTACTAAGATTTGGCATTTTTGTCATATATTATCTGGTAGTATAATTGGCAAAAACTGCTCTTTTGGTCAGAACTGTGTGGTAGGTGGTAATGTGACTATCGGTAATGGTGTAAAGGTGCAGAATAATGTCTCTATCTATGAGGGTGTAGAGGTGGAAGATGATGTATTTTTGGGTCCATCTATGGTATTTACCAATGTGATTAATCCTCGGTCTTTTATAGTGCGTCGAGAGGAGTTCAATAAAACTCTACTCAAAAAAGGGTGTACTATCGGTGCAAATGCTACTATTATCTGTGGAGTGACTATCGGAGAGTATGCCCTCATCGGAAGTGGAGCTGTGATTGACCGTGATGTGAAGCCTCATGCCTTGTTGGTGGGTGTCGCTGCTCGTCAGATTGGGTGGGTGGATAAAGGTGGAGAGAGTTTGATTTTTGATGATGGTGTGGCTGTTGATAGTTTCGATGGTAAGAGATATGCTATAATGGATGGAAATTTGAAGGTATTAAAAGTATGAAAATAGGTTTCGTAAATTTGGGATACCAGTATCAATGATATAGAACAGAAATTGATAAAGATATGATGATATTTTGAAAAATAAAGATATAATAGATGAAAAGTGTACTGCTGCTTTTGCACAATATAGTATAAGAGTCAAAATCATGATAATGTTCAAGAAAAATCAAAAGTAAGGAGATAGATAGTGTTTAATAATAAAAATATACTTATCACAGGTGGTACGGGAAGCTTCGGCAAAAAATATACACAGATGATTTTAAAAAAGTATAGACCAAATAAAATAATAATATTTAGTAGAGATGAGTTAAAACAGTATGAAATGGCTCAAATGTTTGATGATAAGTGTATGCGTTATTTCATAGGTGATGTGAGGGATGAAGCTAGACTAAATGAGGCTATGAGTGGTGTAGATTTTGTGATACACGCAGCAGCATTGAAGCATGTGCCTATAGCTGAATATAACCCTATGGAGTGTATCAAAACCAATATCAATGGAGCAGAAAATGTTATTAAAGCTTCTATCAATAATGAAGTAGAAAAGGTGATAGCACTCTCTACTGATAAGGCCTCTAGTCCTATCAATCTCTATGGAGCTACTAAATTGGCAAGTGATAAGCTATTTGTCGCTGCTAATAATATGGTAGGAAAACGAAAGACTAGGTTTGCTGTTGTACGGTATGGTAATGTAATTGGTAGTCGTGGTTCTGTCGTGCCATTTTTTCAAAACTTGATAGAGAATGGAGTAGAAGAATTACCGATTACTGATGAGAATATGACTAGATTTTTGATTACACTTGAAGATGGTGTGCAGTTTGTATTGGATGACTTTGAGAGAATGCACGGTGGAGAGATATTTATACCAAAGATAGCTTCTATGAAGATGACTGATTTGGCTCTCTCTCTCGCTCCTAAACTACCACACAAAATCATAGGTATCCGAGCAGGTGAGAAGATGAATGAAGCGCTGATAACAGCAGATGATAGAGTAGTGGAATATGATAGTTATTATGTGATTAAGCCTACGATACAGTTTACTCATAATGTAGATTATAATACCAACGCATTGGGAG
>DAOVZV010000349.1 GCA_030634925.1 Sulfurovum sp. | reverse complement strand
TATCCAACGGAGGAGCAGAAGATATGAGTGAGCTATATCACAAATGGCTAGGTCGCAAAGCAGATGTCAAAAGCCTTACCAAACTATATGAGATAGATTAGTGGAGTTTATACTCAAAAAGATAGTATCATTATTTCTAATGCCACTATCTATTGGTATTGGTCTTATGATTTTGGCTCTGATATTTCTATATCTAGGCAAAATCAAAAAGACCAAATATCTACTAGCCATAAGTATATCATGGCTTTTTTTATTCTCATATCCACCATTTGTCAATCCCATACTTCATAAACTAGAAAACAACTATCCTACACTACAAAAAGCACCACAAAATACCAAATATATATATGTATTAGGAGGAGGACACGCAACTGATGATACCCAACCAATCACATCACAAGTCAATCCTACATCAGTAGTCAGACTCATAGAGGGGATAAGGCTACTCAATCAACTAGATAATGTCAAGCTCATAGTATCAGGATATAGTGGATTATTTGACCCTACTAGCCATGCCATTATGCAAAGCCGTCTAGCTATATCATTGGGTATTGATAAAGAGCGTATCATAATACTATCAAGCCCAAAAGATACAAAAGAAGAAGCACTAGAAGCCAAAAGAGTCATAAAAGATAATCCATTTATACTAGTAACATCAGCATCACACATCACAAGAGCGATGAAGATATTCCACTCTCAAAATTTATATCCAATACCAGCACCGACAAATCACCTAACTAGTATAAAAATAGTTAAATATAGTAATATTTTATCCACAGATACACTACTCAAATCAAGGATAATGTTTCATGAGTTTATAGGTATGTTGTGGTTGAAGATTAGGGGGTAATCAAAACCCTCTAACTCCAACTGCTAAATCTTCTTCTAGTATGGCAAATGCTTTGTCCATTGAGCTTACTATATCTGCTTCTTCTTTGGTGGTTGGGACTGTTATTGAAAATAGTTTTGATTTGGATTTTGTGCTGTACATACTCTCTATTTTCCAGTTTGCATTTAGATATACTTTGTCTCCTTGGGCTATAAATCTAGTTATGTGAAGCTTGATATTTATATTTGGCTGGGTTGTCATATCCCATGGGTATATATATACATTTGGTTGGTTAAACTTCTTTTGTAAGAAGCTAATGACTCTATTGGTGAGTCCTTTGTCCAAGTCTTCTGCCCATATTCCACTTGATATAAATGTCACTTGACTAGATGATTTGGCTATGGCTATCTCTCTTTTGTATAGATATTGGGGTACAGTTACTTTCTCTACTCCTATTGTCTTTTTGTGATTTGTATATGTCTTAGTAGGTGTAGATGGGGTTGATAATACATAGTAGCTATTAGACCCACATGATGAGAAGCCTAGTAGTATGATGAGTGTAAATATACTTTTTTTCATTATTTATCTCCGAATATAAGTGCGTTTGGATTACGATTGAGCATTTTGAGGAACTCTTTCATCTCTATAGTGGTGGTTGTGATGACTTTTAGTGTTTGTGATACTTGCTTGGCAAATATAGACTTGCTACTGTATCCTCTCATTATTCGTTTTGTTACATTGAGTGTTTTGGTCAGAGCCTTTAGTGATTTGTCTATCTCATTTGGCATATTTACAAATGATTTCTTTTTGGTCATTTTGTCTATATTTTGAAGTACCTTGTTGATGTTTATCATT
>DAOVZV010000187.1 GCA_030634925.1 Sulfurovum sp. | reverse complement strand
AGTAGGTATTACTTTTGAGGGATATAAAGATTTGGGATTGGCTTCAACAGCTAGAGCCTATCTTGTTCCAGTAGGACAAGATGTAATACTTGTACCTAATAGTAATGAGCTTGATACAAGAGAATGGAGAATCAAAGACCAAAAAATCCCTGTGCCTTTACCATTTGGTAAATCTGATATGGAGAGTAGCACATGGATGCCATTACAATCACTTGATGGAGCAGAAGGACAGATACGAAGACATTCACGCATTAGAGTCTATCATGATACGGGAACAGTAGATTCAAGTAGTATGCAGACAGATAGTCGTCTTTATGGACGCTCTGTATGGAATACTAGATGGCTATTGGTTGTCCCAGGAGAGAGTCTTCTCAATCCTGCCGAAGAGGGCATACAAACACTTATCCAAGGTAAACTCATACCAGGAAGTACACAAAGAGATGGTAAAGGAATTAGCGATATAAAGCTTACCTTTGAGACCTATTCATATTCAGGTAATTAGGAGAAGATAATGAAAATAAAATTAATACAACTAAGCACCATAGGATTACTTCTATGTAGTTCTATGAGTATGGCAAATATACCAGAACCTGAGATTGTTTTTTATGGAAAGGTTAGTACACAATTAGGACTTACTCCTATTACAATTACCTCTGGTACACTCACTTGGGAAATTCATCCCAAAGAAGGAGATGGAGAGAGTTATAGTTTTAGTACAGAGTTAGAGCCTTTGGCTGATGGAAAATATTCTTATCAACTCAATATACCTCAATCGTTGATAGTCAATATTCAAACACGACAAGAAATTCCAGAGCAAGTTATAAATATTGAAAAAAATAAAAATCTTTTTTTACGTCACTATGAGATAAAAATCAATGGTGAAATAGCGATGATTGATGATGAAAAACTTCAATTTTTTACACTCAATCAAGCCCTACGAGGACATCATCAAGAGCTAAATCTTTTTGTCTCTGCTAAGGTATTGGGTGATGAGTTAGATAGTGACAATAATGGTTTGGCAGATGCGTGGGAAACACTCTATGGACTCACAGGAGTAAATGCCGACCCTCTCGTTGATACAGATAGTGATGGCTGGACAAATATAGAAGAGTTTGAAAGAGGTACAGACCCTACGATAAGTAATGCCTTGCCTGTGCTTATTGGAGACAAGGGAGAGGAAGATAAATACAATATATCTATCTTTGAAAATGGTAAAACACAACTTCGTTTATCTGTAATAGATGCTGATTCAGATTTATCAAGAGTCAATATTATCTTACAAACGATACCAAAGCTTGTAGAAATTTTCAATGTTTCAGATATGACAACACCTTTGAGTGAGGGGAGTAAAATCTTGGCAACGAGTCTCAACAATGGAGAGATTATACTCTCTTATACTCCAACACTTGATTTGAGCCTAGATACTCCTGCATCTTTGGATGATTTGATACTGAAGCTAGAAGACCCTTTGTCGCTTTCTGATGATATTATAATTAAAAATATAGTATTAAATATTATCCACGCAGGTTCTATCTCTGAACCTTTACGGTGGATTGATGCCAAAGCATTTACAGGTCAAAGTGTTACAAAAATAGAAGGACGAAGTGGACACAATGAAGATTATATAGCGATGTATGGCTATGATAGTGCTTCTATCGGATTTAAAGCATCTGCAAATACTATTACTATAGATAGTACAGGACTGATAGATGCTACAGAATATATATCTACAGATAAATTTCAAAGTCAAATTCTTTCTTTTCCAAAACCTAACAATAGTGATGATATTTTGGATTTTTCAGGAAATAGTTCTATTTATAGTGTTTTTGTCACCAATTCTCCTAAAAATATGACATTTTTTAATGAGGGAAATATCCACTTAGGTGTAGATAATTATTATCTCAATTATGCTCAAACAAATAGTAATATTTATGCACAATCAACAATTGGTCAGAAGTCTAAACTCTCTGTTTGGGCTATGCACTATGCTAACAACCAAACATCTATGCTCTACAATGGGATAAGTGCTGGAGGAATGCTCTATCATCAAGCCCTAGAGACAAGAGAATCTTCTACCATAACAAGCTTTGGATTTACCGAGGGTCGTTATGGACAATCTGATGGATATGCCTTACCTTTTGATGGAAAAATAGGTGAGTTTGTGGTATTTCCTTTTGTTTTGGAGGATATGAATAAATGGAAAATGAATGCTTATTTATTAAGTAAATGGAAAGATTATATTGTAAGTGATGCAAGTGATACGATTGGTTCTGTTCGTCTATCTATACCTAATGATATGATTAACCCTACTATTATGTTGGGAGGTGTATCAGATGATACACTTTTGGGTTCAAAACAAGATGATATACTCATTGGAGGTAGAGGAGAAGATACACTTTTTGGAGGAGAAGGTAAAGATAGATTTATCGTAGGTGATGGTGATACTATAGAAGACTTTGAATTTGACTATACCTCAAAAACACATAAAGATGTTTTGGATTTATCAGAACTACTGGTTAATAATGATATTGATTTAAAACATTGTCTCTTTTTTGAGAGTGCAAACAATAAAACAGTTGTTAAAATCAATAGAAACTGTGAAGGAGAAGATTTTATTAAAGGTTCTGATTTTTCCGATAGCTCTTTTATGATAGCCAATCAATCCCTTCAAAACTCTGATATAGCACTACTTTGGCACTCTGGAAGCCTCTATACCCAAGCACATAAACCTAGTAGTATAGACGCATCTATCTCTATAAATGAAATGCAAACAGCTATATTGGATGAAAGTAAAAATACAAAAGAATATCAAGAGTATAATATAGATATTGCCTACAAAGGAGAAATCACTTTTGAGGGTACTACTTTAGAATTACCTCTACTCTTATCAGGAGATGCCTCTTTTTATGATGATTTCAATCTAACAATGTCTCGTTATATCTCACCTGATGATAGTGCTACGATAGAAGAAGTCACACAAGGAACTTACCAAGACTTCAATATGCTTTTGAGTCTTGATGTAGAGGTATTGGCTTCTTATAATTTAGTCTTAGACCCTTATGCTGATAGTTCAAAAATGCTTAAACAAGATAATTATAATTTACTCAAAGATAAAAAGATAGGTGATAAAATTTATATTCCTTCCCAACTTCATGATGAAGAGAGTAAAACAATTAGACTTAAACTAACACTCATTAATGATGAGAAAAAAGAGTTAAATGAAAAATTAGAGATAAAGCTTTTGGATATACCAGAATATTATAATACACTAAAAGAAAAAGATACACTTCATTTACAGATAATTGATGGTTTAGATTTTGTTAGTATTGTAAAAAAGAGTTCAAAAATTTATGAAGGAGAAAAACAAAACTTCTCTTTTATTAGAGAAGGAAGTATAGATACAGCATTAAACATTAAGCTTTTATTTGATGGTTCTGCTCTTAATGGTATAGATTATGAATCAGTTGTACAAGACATCACCTTTCCTATCAATCAAAGAGAGGTAAGTTTAGATATTTATACTATAGATGATGAGATAGATGAATCT
>DAOVZV010000280.1 GCA_030634925.1 Sulfurovum sp. | reverse complement strand
GTAGATGACCAAGACCATATAGAAGACCCTTTTGGTATGAATGCTAGTCGTATGGAAGCTGATGTAAATATCATAATGACTCAAAAATCAAACCTATCAAATCTCAAAAAAGCTATTAGATTGGCTGGTGTAGAGATAGATGGTATTGTCCTTAGTGGTTATGCCTCTAGTATATCTACAATGGATGAAGATGAAAAAGAGTTAGGTGTAGCAGTGATAGATTTGGGTGGACAGACGAGTAATCTAGTAGTCCACGCTGGTAACTCTATCAAGTATAATGATTTTTTAGCAGTAGGTTCAAACCACATTACAAATGATTTGTCTATGGCACTTCATACTCCTTTGCAAGTAGCAGAAAATGTCAAACTTCGTTATGGTAACCTGATAGAAAGCTCAAATGAAGTGATAGAACTACCTATCATAGGAGATGAAGAGAACTTAAATAGTGTATCTATGGAAGTTGTCCACTCTGTAATATTTTCTAGAGTAGAAGAAGCTCTTATGATTTTGGCAAAATCACTAGAAAAATCAAAACAAAAAGATAAAATAGGTGCTGGTATAATTCTTACTGGTGGTATGACAAAGCTCAAAGGTATGAGAGAACTGGCACAAGCAATATTTGCAGGAATGCCAGTTAGAGTAGGATATCCAAACAATATCAATGGCTTTTTTAACGAACTAAAAGACCCAGCTTTTTCTACTGTAATTGGACTTCTACACTACAAAGCAGGTAAACATACACAGTATGAGATAGACTTTGAAGAAGAGTTACTTCACTCAAAGATGATTAGAGAAGAGAACTTAAGCGACATCAAGATAGGTAATACTATAACTGATGTAGAGACAGCTCAACACAAACAAAAAGATACAAAACCCAACTATAGCAATAAGGATGACTCTGGTATATTATTTGATGACCTACCAGATTTAGGTCATGAAAACAAAAAGTCATTTAAGAAATTAGCCAATTGGGCTAGACAACTTTTCTAAAATTAATTAATATATAAGGAGTAACTATGGAAGATTTTCAAATAGATATTGTAGAGACAAAATGTCAAACAACTGGTGCAAAGATTAAAGCTATTGGTGTTGGTGGTGGTGGTGGTAATATGATTAATCATATGATTGCAGAAGGTAGCCAACATATAGACCTTATCGTAGCCAATACAGATGCTCAAGCACTAGAGACTTCTCTTGCTCCATACAAAATGCAACTAGGTATCAACGCAACAAGAGGCTTGGGTGCAGGTATGGTTCCAGACAAAGGTAGAGAAGCAGCACTAGAGAGTTATGATGACCTCAAAGAGATGCTAGAGGGTTCTGATATTGTATTTATCTCTGCTGGTCTTGGTGGTGGTACTGGTACTGGTGCAGCTCCTGTAATAGCACAAGCAGCCAAAGAGATAGGTGCTTTGACTGTGGCTATCGTCACAAGTCCTTTCAAATTTGAAGGTAGAAAAAGAACGAAACTAGCCAAAGAAGGACTAGAAGAACTCAAAAAAGAGAGTGATTCTATCATCGTTGTACCAAATGAAAAACTTCTATCCATAGTAGAAAAAAACTTAGGTATCAAAGAGAGTTTTAGATTAGTAGATGATATCTTGGCACAAGCAGTAGGTGGAATATCCAAAGTGATACTATCTCACGGAGAAAATGACATCAACCTAGACTTCGCCGATGTAAAAACCGTAATGACTCACAGAGGTTTAGCTCTAATGGGTACAGGATATAGCAGTGGAGCAAATGCAGCGTATGACGCAGCCAAAGCAGCTATAGAATCACCTCTACTAGACAATGTATCTATAGATGGAGCAATGGGTGTACTTGTACACTTCGATATACATCCTGATTATCCTATTATGGAAATCGGTGATGCTATGAATATCGTAGAAGAGAGTGCAGATGAAGATGCTTCTGTAATATTTGGAACAACTACAAATGACCAAATGGCAATAGATGAAGTTAGAATTATCATAGTAGCCACTGGATTTGAAGACAAAAATGCAATATTAGCACCAGAAGGCAAGAAAAAAGAGACAATGCTAAACAATACAGTAAAAGCTACAAAAACAACTCCTAGTATCAACACTATGACATCTGCAAACAGAATGGTAATAGGTGGATACAACGGTTCAAATGAAGATGTACTAGACATCCCAACATTCCTTAGAAACCAAATGGACTAATCTAAAACTTTATTTATTTAATCAATTACTCCGACCCAATGGTCGGAGAATTAATAAGATGCTATATCATCAATAGATAAAAGCTGATACTCTACATAATAACCCTCAAACTTACGAACTAGATTAATAGATTTTTGGATTAGTATATTCCTATTGAGTCGTTTTGGTGATAGTTT